>JAZOAJ010000383.1:0-3313 GCA_045595385.1 Lachnospiraceae bacterium
GGCATCAGCATGGACCATGACAAACATCCTGGAGAACAAAGGCGGTTTCGAAGTAGATTACGGTCTGGTATGGGGAGTCGGACACATGTCAGCTGATTACAGCTACGAAGACGTCCAAACTTACATAGATTCGATCTGCGCTAAATAGCACACAAAAAATCTGCAGATGGCATATCGGTCCTGATATGCCATCTGCAGAAAGGTAAGGAGTAAAATGATAAAAAAGAGAATAACTATAATGTTTTAAGTATCTCTTCTGCTTCTTTTTTCAGATGCTGTTCCCTTACTGTCGCGGTTCTCACGACAGACTCAAAATATTTCTTCGCCAGACCCGGATCTTTAGGCACGTACTTTCCCTCATAATAAATGCGTGCCAGTGCATATGCTCCGTTTGTCACATCATGACCATTGCATTCGACCAGGGCTGAATACCTGCTTATGGCATCAGGGATATTCTGCTCTGTGCCTTCGCCTTTCAGAATGCAGTCAGCCATGTACAGTGCTGAGCTGGAATCTCCGCGTTCAGCCGCGATCCCAAACCATTCAAATGCCTTGGCTGCGTCCTTTTCTATGCCAAGTCCGTCACGATAGCAAAGACCTACGTGTCTGCCTGCTTTCATGTCCCCGTTTTTATGGGCCAGAAGGAAATATTCAAGCGCTTTTGCCGGATCATATTCCAGCACCCCGTGAGACCCGGCACCGGGTATATCCTTATGAAGATGAAGAAGTCCTAAGCTCGTGGCGCTTCTTCCATTGCCGGCCTCAGCTGCCATCTTCCACCATTTGACTGCCTCGTCAAGCGGGTTTTCGCATGCTTTTGCCTCCGCAGTTTTCTGGCCATAGTAAATATCAGCCAGAGTGCTCATGCAATCGGCATCTCCCATAAGCGCACCGGCTTTGCTGATCCTGAACATGCTCCCCCATGTATCGGCATCTTCTTCAGGGCGTCTGTCCTTTCCCTTTGCATGGATGGACCCCATCATGAGACGAAGTGATTTTGACAGGTCTTTTCCCGTAAGTCCGCTCTCTTTGATAATATCGCTGCTCATATTCCGCTCCTCTTATTTAATCATTTTATCTTCTCGGCTGTATATGAAATGCTTGTTCCGTTCTTTTCGTAAACAAATGCGTCATATCCCCTGACATTCTGGAATACTCCTTCTGCACCGTTCAGCACATCCTCGCAGAGTTCGATCTGGCGGTCGACAAGCTCTACTTCATTATATGTCCTGTCATGTCCGGTGTAGATCCTTGCCGGGTTTATCGCTTTGATCTTCTTAAGTGTAGCTTCAAATTCGCTAAGTGTGCTGGCATTCCACTCATGGAGTGCGGTCATGCCTGACATCACATTGTCGCCGGTAAACAGATATCCGGTCTTTTCATCATAAAGGCTGATGCTGCCGTGTGTATGGCCGGGTGTATAAATAACCTTTACAGTTCTGCCGCCAAGGTCAAATACATGTCCGTCTTCAACAGGGATCGGATGAGGACCTGTAGGCATCAGGATGCGCTCAAGTTCTGCCCTGTCCCTTCTCTTGCTCATGTCCTCAATGCGGAACTCTTTAGTTGCCATCTTCTCGAACACGTCAAAATCAGCCGGGCACATGTATGCGGGATCAAAGTCGGCATTTCCTCCTGCATGATCAGGATGACCATGAGTATTTACCAGCACGATCGGAAGATCCGTTATCTGCTCGACATATTTCCTCGGACTTTCCAGGCCCATGCCTGTATCAATGAGAAGGACCTTATCCTCACCCACGATAAAATACTGATGAAAACCTCCGGCAATATCGTAGATACCGTCACTGATCTCTCTGACTTCGGTCTTCATTTGCCCCCCCGGACCGCCTGTTTTTCTGTTCTCTTCACTCATGCTTTATTATTCCTTTTCTATAATGCAAATTCATGTACAGTCACTGTTGCTCATTGCTTTTGCTGTCTGCAACATTATACAATAAATATGTGTTAATTTTACATTCAATGCGGCCGCGTAAGGTATTTTGCATAGTGATCCTGACGCAGGTTTTTACATATGGAGAGAACGATAATGGCTGATTTTACTGAGCTTATGAGCAATCAGGTATTCAACGAGGATGCAAACGGGTTTGAAGAGAGAAAGGGCGAATCCATCGGTCCGGGCCGCAATGCCCCCAAGCTTAAGACCGGTGCTGAAGTCATGCCCAATGGTGATGTCATATTCCGAATGATCGCCCCTGACGCACAGTCAGTAAAGCTTGATTTCAGAGGTACACACATACGTACTGAAAAAGGTGTCGTCCTGGATATGGTTAAAAATGACAAAGGCATCTGGGAATATACTCTTCCCTACGATCCTCACGATGTAGGACCGCGGGACTTCGTATTCATCATTGACGGAGCGACTGTGATCAGTCCGTATCTTCCGGTTTACCAGCGCTGCAACCGCATTAATAACTATGTTGAGATACCGGATCCGGAATTCACACTCCATCACATCAGGAAAGTGCCTCACGGTTCAGTCGTATACAGGACCTACTGGTCGGAAGTCTACGGCAGGTTCATGAGATGCCTTGTATATCTGCCTGCTGAATATGAGCACAACCCGGGGAAGAAATACCCGGTTGTATATCTGAATAACGGCGGAAGCGAAAATGAGACCACTTGGATAAATGCGAGCAAGGTCAACTATATCATGGACAACCTTGTCTCGGAAGGAAAAGCTGTCCCCATGATCCTGGTCATGACCAATACCATGGCATTCCGCGAACAGGATGCTGAGCAGGAACTGCTTTTCGGCTGGCATGACATGCTGCTTAATGATACGATCCCGTTTATAGAAGACGAATACCGCGTGCTTGATGACAAGTGGAACCGTGCCATATGCGGAGATTCCTTCGGCGGAGTCGCCGCCGGATTCATGGGATGGTCCCATCCGGACATTTTCGGAAACATCGGCTTCTTTGCAGCTCCCGTCAGGTATGATAACATATGGAAGACATATGAAGAAAACAAGCATATGCACTGGATGGTGGATAATGGCGAAGAAGTCGGAAGGCAGTACAGGATCCTCTTCTTCTCAAGAGGTGAGGCGGAATACCTGACCAATTTCATTCTACAGATGGATGACGACTGGCTGTCCCGGAACGGTATACTTGCCCAGCCCTGCACTCACATGAGACTGTATGCCGGGGACTTCACACACGACCATTCCACCTTCAGGCGCGGATTCGCAGACTTCGTGCAGCTCCTTTTTAAAGATGAGCCGCGGCCGCTCGGCGCACATAAGCCTGATCCAAGGGCCAAAATGCCTGACCCGGTCATGAAATAAAAC
>JAZOAJ010000384.1:0-3824 GCA_045595385.1 Lachnospiraceae bacterium
AATGTGCTTGCTTCTTATGGTGAGAGTGTGTCCGAGGGACTTGTCAGGCTGCCCGGATTCTGCGATGTGCATGTGCATTTCAGAGAACCGGGTTTTTCTTATAAAGAGACCATTCTGACGGGGACAAAAGCGGCTGCAAGAGGCGGATATACCGCTGTATGCACCATGCCGAATCTTGATCCGGTCCCGGACAGCGCTGACCATCTTAAAGTCCAGACTGACATAATTGAAAGAGACGCGGTCATAAAGGTCTACCCCTATGCTGCCATCACTGTCGGGGAGAAAGGCGAACAGCTCTCAGACATGGAAGCACTGGCCGGAAGCGCAATAGCATTTTCTGATGACGGAAAAGGCGTCCAGTCGCGCGAGATGATGAAGGAAGCCATGACCAGGGCTCGGGCTCTCGGGAAAATGATAGTGGCTCACTGCGAGGACAATTCACTGCTGAACGGCGGCTACATCCACGATGGAGCTTACGCAAGAGAGCATGGCCACACGGGCATATGCTCAAAGAGTGAATGGGGACCCATCGCAAGAGATGTGGAACTCGCAGGAGAGACCGGATGCGCATATCATGTCTGCCATGTATCCTGCAAGGAAAGCGTTCAGATCATCAGGGAAGCAAAAGCTGCGGGCATAGATGTTACCTGTGAGACAGGCCCCCATTATCTTGTGCTTGACGACAGCTGCCTTAAGGAAGACGGATGGTGGAAAATGAATCCTCCTTTAAGGGGCAGAGAGGACAGGAAAGCCCTTCTGGAAGGCATTGATGACGGGACCATTGACGTGATAGCAACGGATCACGCTCCGCACAGCCTTGAAGAAAAAGCAAAAGGACTGAAAGGCAGTGCATTTGGGATAGTTGGCATAGAGACAGCTTTCCCTCTCCTTTACACGAAGCTGGTAAAGGAAGGGATCATATCATTTGACAGGCTGATCGAACTCATATCTTCTGCCCCGGCTAAGAGATTTGGCATAGACATGGGGGATGACTATTCAATCTGGGACCTGAACGAAGAGTTTACCGTTGATCCGTCAGAATTCCTGTCAATGGGAAAAGCCCAGCCGTTCACCGGATGGAAACTGTCCGGCAGATGCGTTAAGACGGTATGCCGCGGAAAAACCGTATACGAAAGATAAAGGCAAATGAAGCAGAGCATTTTTAAGATAACAGATCAGAGAGAACTGGCGCCAGGTACATTTGAGATGTGCCTTCGGGGTGATACCTCAGATATCACGCGCCCGGGGCAGTTCGTTAACATAAAACTGGACGGCTTCTTCCTGAGGCGCCCCATCTCGGTGTGCGACTGCTCAGACGGCAGGCTTGTGATCATTTACAAGGTCGTCGGATCGGGTACGGAAGTTATGAGCCGCATGGAACCCGGTGCGGAGCTGGACATCCTCACAGGACTCGGAAACGGCTATGACATCAGCTGCGCCGGCCATCATCCGGTCCTTCTGGGCGGAGGGGCAGGTGTCCCGCCCATGTACTGGCTGGCAAAGGAATTAATAAAAGAAGGAAAGAAAGTCACTGCCATCCTGGGTTTTAATACCGGAAAAGAGATCTTCTACGAGGATGAGTTCAGGAAACTCGGCTGCGATACAGTCGTAACAACAGTCGACGGCAGCTGCGGAGTCAAAGGCTTCGTTACAGATGCTCTCCCCGATGAGTATACATACTTTTACACATGCGGACCTGAACCCATGCTTAAAGCGGTGTACAGGGCAGCAAGGACTTCAGGAGAGATGAGTTTTGAAGAGCGCATGGGTTGCGGCTTCGGAGCCTGCATGGGATGCACGTGCAAAACTATCACCGGATATAAACGCATTTGCAAGGACGGACCGGTAATGAAAAAGGAGGAGATACTGTGGGAAGACTGAGTGTTAACCTCTGCGGGATCCTGCTCGACAATCCGGTCATTCCCGCATCAGGGACTTTCGGATTCGGATATGAATTCGCTGAACTGTATGACATCAATTGCCTGGGTACATTTTCATTCAAAGGAACGACAAGAGAGAAAAGGTTCGGAAACCCCACTCCCAGGATCGCAGAGTGCGCAGAAGGCATGCTGAATGCCGTGGGGCTCCAGAATCCCGGAGTAGACGCGGTGATATCAGAGGAGCTGCCGAAGCTGGCAAAATGCTTTCACAAGCCGGTAATGGCAAATGTGAGCGGCTTTTCACTCGACGAGTACGTGGAGGTATGCGCAAAGCTCGATAAACAGGAGCAGGTCGGATGGCTTGAGGTGAACATCAGCTGCCCGAACGTCCACGGCGGAGGAATGGCTTTCGGGACCGATGCCAAAGCTGCGGCTTCAGTAGTGAAGGCTGTAAAGGAAGTCACAGCAAAGCCTGTGATCATCAAGCTGTCGCCCAATGTGACCGACATTGTCAGCATTGCAAAGGCATGCGAGGATGCCGGAGCGGACGGGCTCAGCCTGATCAACACCCTGCTCGGGATGAGGATCAGTTTAAAGACCGGAAAGCCGGTGCTTAAGAACACTACCGGCGGCCTTTCAGGTCCTGCAGTGTTCCCGGTGGCCCTCAGGATGGTATACCAGGTGGCAAATGCGGTTTCTATCCCGGTAGTCGGGATGGGCGGCATCTTAAGTGCTGAGGACGTGATCGAGATGATGATGGCAGGTGCAACCGCTGTTGAGATCGGTGCAGCAAATCTGACAGACCCGTACGCGTGCAGGGACATCATTGATGCGCTTCCTGCGGTAATGGATAAATACAGGATAGACAAGCTTGCCGACGTGATCGGCATGGCCGGCAGATGACAGGAGAAAAAATGGGAAAAGACGTAATTGTTGCATGTGATTTCGCTTCTGCTGAGCAGACATATGCATTTCTTGACAGATTTGAAACAAAAAAACCGTTTGTGAAGATCGGCATGGAACTGTTCTATGCCGAAGGTCCCGCGATAGTCAGGGAGATCAAGAAAAGAGGACATAAGATATTCCTTGACCTTAAGCTCCATGACATACCGAACACCGTTAAAAAGGCAATGCGTGTACTCTCGGAACTGGACGTGGACATGGTAAACCTTCATGCGGCAGGAACGATCCCGATGATGGAAGCCGCGCTTGAGGGACTTACAAGGGCTGACGGCACAAGGCCGATACTTCTTGCCGTTACCCAGCTGACTTCAACTGACCAGGAGACCATGACAAGGGATCTGCTGATAAATGAAGACATAGCGGATGTAGTCATCCACTACGCAAAAAACGCCGCAAAGGCCGGTCTGGACGGAGTTGTATGTTCACCGCTTGAAGCAAAAAAGGTCCATGAGGCATGCGGAGAAGAGTTCTATACTGTCACTCCGGGCGTAAGATTTGCCGATGGTGACGTCGGAGACCAGAAGAGAGTCATGACCCCCGCCCAGGCAAAGATCGAGGGCTCTGACTATATAGTCATGGGACGCCCGATCACACAGGCGGATGACCCGGAAGCAGCATATGAAAGAGCATTAAAAGAATTTACTGAATGATACATTTGGAGGGAAAAGGATGGATCTTAAAAAACAGATAGCTGAAGATCTGCTTTCGATCAGGGCGGTATTCTTCAGACCTGATGAGCCGTTCACATGGGCAAGCGGGATCAAGAGCCCTGTATACTGCGACAACAGGCTCATACTCACAGCTCCGCAGGTAAGAGACCATGTGGAGAACGGTCTGGCATCTCTGATCCGTGAGAATTATCCGGATGCGGAAGTGCTCATGGGAACATCGACAGCAGGCATCGCACATGCCGCGATCACAGCTGACATACTTAAGATGCCGATGGGTTATGTGCGTTCAGGCGCAAAGGACCACGGAAGG
>JAZOAJ010000385.1:0-5868 GCA_045595385.1 Lachnospiraceae bacterium
AACATAGCCCGCTTCTGTTAAAGTAGTCGCATCAGCAATGGCAAAGGGCACATTTAAGATTTTTGCAAGAGTTTTAGCAAGATAGGTTTTGCCGCTTCCGGTAGGGCCAACTAAAAGGATATTGCTCTTTTGAAGCTCAACATCCAGATCAACGCCCGAGATCACTCTCTTATAATGGTTGTAGACCTGTACAGCGAGCACTTTCTTGGCTGCGTCCTGTCCGACCACATATTCATCAAGGAACTCCTTGATCTGCTTCGGCTTATACAGGGTGATGTCCAGATTGGCATTGCTCTTCTCCGGAACATCGTATTCATCCATCATCTGCTCATCGAAAATGTCCTGGCATGTTTCCACACATTCATAGCAGATATATACCCCGCCCGGTCCCGCGATCAGGCTGCGGCCTGTCTCCGCGGCAGTGCGTCCGCAAAATGAACACACGGGCATCTTCTCGGAAGTCTTTTTCCTTCCCTGTGAACCCGGTTTTGAATTCTTTCCTTCTGCCATAATCTTCCTTTATTATCAGTGCTTTTCGATCACAGCGTCGATGAGGCCGTACTCAACAGCCTCCTGTGCGCTGAACCAGTTATCCCTGTCTGTATCAGCTTCGATCTGCTCAAGCGGCTTGCCGGTATTCTCTGCAAGGATCTTATTCAGTCTGTCCCTGATCTTCAGGATATGGTCTGCGTTGATCTTGATCTCAGAAGCCTGGCCCTGTGCACCGCCTGAAGGCTGGTGGATCATGATCTCGGCATTCGGGAGGGCAAACCTCTTGCCCTTTGTTCCTCCTGAAAGAAGGAATGCGCCCATGCTCGCTGCCATGCCGATGCATGTTGTGCAGACGTCGCATTTAACATACTGCATCGTATCGTAGATCGCCATGCCTGCTGTTACGCTTCCGCCCGGGCTGTTGATGTAAAAGTTGATGTCCTTGCCCGGATCCTCGGACTCGAGGAAGAGCATCTGCGCTACGACAAGGCCTGCGGTCACGTCATTGACTTCCTCTCCAAGGAAGATGATCCTTTCCTTTAAGAGCCTTGAGTAGATGTCGTATGCTCTCTCTCCTCTTGAACTGCTTTCAATTACTGTAGGGACTAAACTCATAGCTGCCTCCTTTTCTGTACGACAGGAGCCGGTCTGAAATAACCGGCTCCTGAAAATATTCTTATGTTTTTTCAGATCATTTATCTTCTGCAGGAGCTTCCTTGCTTTCCTCCTCAGCGGCAGGCTCTTCAGGAGCTTCCACTGCAACACCGTTGCTCAGAAGGAAATCTGCTGCCTTGTTGGCTGCGATGTCATGCTTCAGATCTTCCATTTCCTCAGCTGAGATGGCTTCTTTGATCTTGGCAACATCCATGTTGTATGCCTTTGCCATCTCGTTCATCTGCTCTTCAACATCCTCATCGGTTGCAAGAAGTCCTTCAGCCTCTGCTATGGCCTCAAGAGTGAGCCTTCCCTTGATGGTCTTGACTGCGTAAGGCCTCTGAGTTGCAACGAACTGATCCTCTGTCTGTCCGAGCATCTGGAGATACTGGTCCATGCTGATGCCGTAGTTCTGCATGTTCATTGCCATCTGGCGTGCAAGTGTCCTTGCCTGCTCATTTACCATGGCATCCGGGATGGTCATCTCGGCATTGTCGCCTGCCTTCTGGAGAAGCTCATCCTTTGCCTTTGTCTCGGCATCGTTGGTCTTTCTCTTCTCGATGGTCTTTCTGACATCCTCCTTATACTCGGCAAATGTCTCGAAATCTGAAACTTCAGAAGCGAACTCGTCATCAAGTTCAGGAAGGATGGTCTGCTCGATGGAGATGAGCTCTACCTTGAATACTGCAGGCTTTCCTTCAAGCTCCTTGCTTGCGTAGCTGTCAGGGAATGTAACATTTACATCGAAAGCATCGCCGACATTGTGGCCAGCGATCTGGTCTTCAAATGTGTCGATAAAGCTGTGTGATCCGAGCACAAGGCCGTAATTTTCTGCCTTGCCGCCCTCAAACTGCTTGCCGTCAACATATCCGTCAAAGTTGATGTAAACCTTGTCGCCATCCTGTGCAGCCCTGTCTGTGACTTCAACTGTCCTGCCGTTCTTCTTGCGGTCAGCCTCGATCTCCTGATCGACTTCTTCGTCAGTCACTTCAACAGTGAAAGCTGTATACTCGAGTCCCTTGTACTCACCGAGCTTGACTTCAGGTTTGATCGCAACAGTTGCTGTATAGATGAAGCTCTTGCCCTTTCCGATCTGGTCGATGCCGATCTCCGGCTGGGATGTGATCTCAAGTCCGCACTCCTTTGCAGCTTCAGGATATGAATCCTGCATTGCGAAGTTAGCAGCATCCTCGAAGAGCACTTCGGGTCCGTATGCCCTCTCAAGCATCTTCTGGGGAACCTTGCCCTTGCGGAAGCCCGGGATGGAAACCTGGCCCTTGATCTTATTATATGCTTTTGTCATGGCTTTATCGAAATCTTCAGCACTTACTTCTATCGTAAGCTTAGCCATGCTTCCTTCTAATTTTTCTACATTAACGCTCATTTTGTCTCTTCTCTCTTTCGGAATGTTGATTTAAGCCGCTTCAGGCTCGGCGAAAAGATATTTTAACATACTCAGTTTAAATAATCAATACTTACGAGTGTAAGGCCTCTGGCAGATGCTTTTGGCGCGCTTTGGGCCCTGTCGCGGCTCTCAAGTATCTCTTTCACATGCTCCGGCGGGAAAATGCCCATGCCCACTTTTTCAAGCGTGCCGGCTATTATCCTTACCATATTATAGAGGAAGCCGTTTCCTGAGATCCTGATCCTTATGATTGACGGCCTGAAGCCCGGCGCGGCATCCTCCTGCGGGTCAGCATCCGGATTGAGCAGCTCCTGAGTTATGTCGATGCTGTGGATCGTCCTTATGGTGGATTTCTGCTGACCTCCCGCTGATGAAAATGCAATGAAGTCATGCTCGCCTACCAGGCACTGCGCACCCTGCCTCATCTTCTCCACATCCAGCATGTAATAGACATAATCCGTATATAACCTTACCGTGGGCAGGTTATACCTGCAGTTGAGGATGGAGTATTCATATGTCTTGATGCAGTCTGCGTATCGCGGATGGAAGCTGCTGTCCACTTCTTCTGACTTTACGATCTTTATGTCTTCAGGCAGGCTCTGGTTCAGCGCGTAGCTTATCTTCTCCGGCGCGATGCGTGTACTTGTTTCAAAAGCTGCTACATTTCCCCTTGCATGGACACCTGAATCGGTACGGCTGCAGCCTGTCACCTTTATGTCTTCGCCAAGGAGTTTTGACAGATGTTCGTTGATCACCTGCTCTATCGCGATGCCGTTCTTCTGGATCTGCCATCCGACATAGTTCGTGCCGTCATATGCTATTGTCAGTTTGATCCTCTTCATGTCACACCGTGCCCCAGACAATGAATCTGTCCATGATGATCCTCATGGCTATGGTTATGAGGAGCGCCGCCAGGATCAGCAGATATGTGACCTTGTCCCTGGTCTCATATTTCAGCGGATGCATCTTTGTCCTTCCCTCTCCGCCGTGGTAGCATCTTGCCTCCATCGCAGTTGCCAGATCGGACGCTCTCCTGAATGCCGAAATGAACAAAGGGATAAGTATGGGGACCATCCCTTTTGCCTTCTTGATAAGTCCGCCGCTCTCGAAATCAGCGCCCCTTGCGAGCTGCGCCTTGATTATCTTGTTCATCTCCTCAGCAAGGATCGGTATGAACCTCAGGGCAATGCTCATCATCATCGCCAGCTCGTGAGCCGGAAAATGTATCTTCTTGAGCGGAGAGAGGACTTTCTCCAGGCCGCTTGTGAGCGTCGTGGGCGTCGTGGTATATGTCAGCATCGAAGCCCCTACGACCACGAACATGAGGCGCACAGCGAAGAAGACTGCCCTCAGTATGCCTTCATGAGACACCTTCAGTATCCACCATCTCCATATCATGTGCTCGCCTTCCGTAAAGAACACATTGAAGAAAACGGCAGCTATCATGAGATACACAAGCACGCGCATTCCCTTCAGTATGTATGAAAGCGGGATCTTTGAGACAGCTATCAGTACTATCAGTATCGCCGCCGGGAAAGCAAGCGCAAATATGTTGTTTGTGATGAAAAGCATCGCGACATAGACAATGACGCCAAGGAGCTTAACCCTTGGGTCCAGGCGGTGCAGTATTGAATTTCCCGGGTAGTACTGCCCGATCGTTATGTCCCTAAACACTAAGTATTCTCTCTATCTCCCTGCAGGCTTCGCCCACAGTGATGCAGTTTTCGTTTATGTCAAGACCGGCATCCTTGAGGTCCTCCATGAAATACCTGACCTCCGGAGCCATCAGCCCCATGTCCTCAAGCCTGTCCAGATCCGCAAATGCTTCGTATACCGGAAGGTCAAACAATATCTCCCCTCCGTCCATTGCGATCACTCTGTCGGCATATCTGGCAACTTCCTCCATGGTATGCGAAACGAGGACAACCGTTATGTGGTTTTCCTGCTGGATGCTCTTCAGTTTGTTCAGTATCTCAACTTTGCCGAGCGGGTCGAGTCCCGCGGTCGGCTCGTCAAGTATCAGCATGTCCGGTTCCATCGCCAGCATGCCCGCTATCGCTGCCCTTCTCATTTCGCCGCCGGAAAGTTCAAACGGAGATTTCTCATGATAGCTCTCATCCATTCCGACAGCTTCAAGCGCCCTTTTCACCCTTTGAGGTATCTCCTCACTGCTGACGCCCTGGTTCTTGGGGCCGAATGCCACGTCAGTGTATACATCCGTTTCAAAGAGCTGATGCTCAGGATACTGGAAAGTCAGGCCGACCCTGCACCTCAGATCCCTAAGCAGCTTTTTCTCGTTCTTCTGCCCGAATATCTCCATGCCGTCATACAGGATCTTTCCACCGGACGGCTTGATAAGGCCATTCATCATCTGTATGAATGTGCTCTTCCCCGATCCGGTATTTCCGATAACGGCTATGAACTGGTCACCGCCTACTGTGACAGTGATGTTTTTCAGCGCTGTCACTTCCTCCGCGGTGCCGGGATTATATATGTAATTTACATCTTTAAATTCTATCTGCATTGAGTTTCAGGATGATCTCCTTAAGTTCGTCCCTGTCAATTATCCCTGCCGGGATATCAAGGCCTGCTTTTTTCAGTTCATTTGCCAGATGGCTTATCTGCGGCAGCCTGAGGCCAAGTTCTTTAAGTTCATCCGGTTTTGAGAAGATCTCTCTCGGAGTCCCGGCCATGACCACTTTCCCTTTATCCATCACAAATATGCGGTCCGCATGGATCGCTTCGTCCATGTAATGCGTTATGGATATTATGGTGATGCCGTTTTCCCTGTTCAGTTTCCGGACCGTTGCCATCACTTCCCTGCGCCCTCTCGGATCCAGCATTGCCGTGCTCTCATCGAGCACTATGCATTTTGGATGCATCGCAAGGATCCCTGCGACCGCAACACGCTGTTTTTGTCCGCCTGAGAGCCTGTTAGGCGAGCTTTTGGCATAATCTCCCATGCCGACACCGGCAAGTGAATTTTGGACCTCCTCAATGATCTGCTCTGACGGAACACCCATGTTCTCGGGGCCGAACGCCACATCCTCTTCGACAACCGAAGCGACTATCTGGTTATCAGGGTTCTGGAACACCATTCCGACTGTACCGCGGATATCCCAGACTTTTCCCTCATCCTTTGTATCCATTCCGTTAACCCACAGTGTTCCCGCATCAGGAACAAGCAGGGCATTTAAGTGCCTTGCAAATGTGGACTTTCCCGAACCGTTGCGCCCAAGGATGCATATAAATTGCCCCTCTTCTATCTCGAGGTCAACGTCCGGTATCGCCGGAACCGGTTCCGGCGCTTCCTTTTT
>JAZOAJ010000386.1:0-3040 GCA_045595385.1 Lachnospiraceae bacterium
TCCGAACCTTTCGGCATTTCTTATCTTATTCTGGAAAAAAGGAATGGGATCTCCCCAGTCCTGCCCCCGGGCGATCTCAACCGGAAGCGGGACACTTTGTACTTCCGGGTTCAGGAGTCCTTCCAGTACCGGAGTGCAGCGGTATCGGCCGCCCGATATCTCAAGTACTGCAACCGGTATGTCTTTGCAGTCTATCCGGTATTTCCTGTAATTCTTTTCGTCCATGGGCAGTTCTCCTTTAATAACTACACTAACCTGTCCAAAGCCTGCTTCCTAAGTTCTGAAAGATCATTGAAATTGGTGTAATAACAGTCTCTGTGCGGCATGGCGCCCCCAAAGCCGTATGAAACCGGTCCGTCTTTCGAAACGCCTTCAGCTGTGTCAAAAGCTTCCGGCTGTGTACTTCTCCATACTTTTATCATAGTAGTCCGGCTTACACAAGCCCTGCGGAAGATCGTAAGCAGTGTCTGAATGGTAATGTCTATGTCGGCACCCGGTCTTTCAGGTCCGGTCACAGTAGATACTGATACTGTAACAGTATTATCGTCCACTTTTACGGACTTTGACAAGGCGGAAACAGAAACGTCTCTTCCGGCGAGGAATACTTTTGAAAAACCGAGTTTTCTTAAGATTGCCGCCAACCTGCCTGAAAAATCCTCTCCTGCGGGATCGAACAGCATCTCCCCAAATACAGCTGCGGCATCCGGTGACACTATACAGTAGCATGTCTTGTCATGTGTTGCTCTTCTCACCGCCCTGATCTGTTCCTTCTCATCGATATGGAATGCAGCGGTTGGACATGCTGCCACACACTCTCCGCTTCCTGTGAACTTTTCAGGGTCAACACAGGATCTGAACCCGGTTTCGTTCCTGACCATTGATACGGAGCCGTCTTTGCATGCGGAAACACATCTTCTGCATCCTATGCATTTGGTATCATCATGCACAATGCTGCCTTTTAGTGATACCTCGTGGCCCTCGTTGGACCTTCTCTGGTACTCAAAGTCATATATCCCGTTCTCGGCAAGTACACGTATGAACTCGCAGTCGGAACACCTCGGGCAGAACTCACAGTCAAAACGGTGGCCCTCCGCAAGCTTGAGCAGGCGCTCCCGCCTGTCAGCCTTCACCTGTCCGGTATCAGTCTTAATGTCCATGCCATCTTTTACTTTTATGATGCATGCGCGGACGGGCTTTCCGTCAGCTTCGACTTCGCAGACTCCGCACACTCCTCCGGGAGCTGTGTCCTTAAGGAAGCACAAAGTGGGTATCCTTACTCCCGCAGCTGTTGCAGCCTCAAGTATGGTATCGCCTTCTCTGGCTTCAACTTCTATTCCGTTGATCTTGATCATCATCTCAGGCACCTCCTATTTCCATCCGTAGGGCTCTTCAAAGTAGCTCTTCTCAGGAACATTCCGCGTGCCTATGCGGAATATTTCGCCTGTATCCTTGCGTTTGAAGAATATCTTTGCATTAATGGGGAATCTCATCTCCAGCGCGCCTGTCCTGCAGACTTCCACACAGGTGCCGCAGTACCAGCACTCGTCAGGATATACGACGACCGGCGGTTTTCCGGGCTCGGGGTTCGGAAGGATTGTCTGTATCCGGCATACATTTGCGCAGTCGTTGCAGCCGATGCAGAGTTCGGGATCAATGGCAACAGCTACGGTAGGACCGGTCGGATTCGGGACAATATAAGCATTCTGCATCTTGTTCATATCTTCCATTTTCTCTGCTCCTCCCCTTCTTTTTCCCTGTGGAGTTCATAGTTTTCCAGATACCCTGGAAGATTTTCGTCTTTCAGCCAGTATCTGTCTTCCTTAAATTCCGCCTTGAACTCACCATTCTCGAAATATGTATACATGAAATCATATGAAGTGGGATCAGGCGCTCCAAATCCTTTCTGCCTCGGGATCGATGCGGGCGGTTCCTTGCTGCCCCAGATCTCCATGTCTTTTTCTATCTTCGCTATGCCGCTTCTCAGGAACATCTCAGATGACCGCATCCTGGTCTGGCACTCGAGCACTCTGCCGAGCTGATGGGGATTACGGGCGTACATCTGCTGCATTTCATTGTCTTTTATGCTCTTCAGCCACATGAGACCGAACTCAAGCACACTTTTGTCCTTCCACTCTCCGCAGCATGTCTGCATTACACGTGTTGTGCCGCCCCACATTTCCTTCCATGTCACATAAGCATTCGGATCATCTGCCCGTCTGACAGGAGCCCAGATCCGCTCAAGTTCCGTGTTCAGCTGATCTTCATCAATATCACCGAGTGAGAACTCCCTGCAGTACTCCGCTGCCCTGTTGCCTGCATAGAATCCCGTTGAGCAGGCATATGAGCATCCTTCCATGCCGCAGGTGGCACCGACAGCGTAGAGGCCTCTGACATTGGACTCCAGGTTCCAGTCAACGACTATGTCTCCTCTTGAGAACTGCTCACTGCGCCACAGTTTCATCATGCCGGGTTCTGCCCTGTGTCCCGGGCCGTTTCTTGTGGAATCAGGCTGCTCGATCGGTGCCCAGAGGAGATCCCTGTCAGGATTGAATCCGCTGCGCGTGTAATAGTCATAGATCGCATATCTCGACTTGCCCTCGTTTCCTATCATGACACCCCAGATCAGGCGGCGCTCAGCCTCAGGCACATCCGAAAGATCTGCCCAGAACGGCAGCTTATACTCTCCGCTCTTGATCTTCTCGGGGATGTGCGGATCGAGCCTGCAGTCTTCCCTGTCACCGTATTTCGGGGGAACATTCATCGGCCTGGACATCAGGTCCTCGAAATCCTTTACCTCTTCCCCTGTGTATTTGTTGTACCAGGGAACCTTCTTACCGTTGTCATCGACCAGAGTACACGGATACCATGTGTTCCCGCTGTTTCCGACGCCGAAGTTCGGCCATCCCATGGGATTTCTGCCCCCGAGCTTACCGCCGCCGTCAAATCCGCAGATCTTCGCTCCTGCGTTAAGAGCCATGATTATGCCCTCGCCGGTCTCGTTCGGATCCCAGAAATAGCTGCTGCCTGAGATCTCGGTCGA
>JAZOAJ010000387.1:0-3680 GCA_045595385.1 Lachnospiraceae bacterium
AGGAGACTCTCCTGAACTTTGAAAAAGACGTAACAGGCATATATATCAGCGGACATCCGCTTGACGCTTATACAGACATGCTGAAATCGTGTGCCACGGCAGTTACCGCTGACTTTATCCTCGATGAAAACGGTGATGTCGCTGTAACGGACGACAGTTTTGTCACCATAGGCGGCATCATTGCCAAGTTAACAGGCAAGACTGCCAAGAACGGTCAGCCGATGGCATTCATGACACTCGAAGACCTGATAGGAAGCGTGGAGGTCATTATCTTCCCGAAAAATTTCGAGGAATGCAGAAGGCTGTTATACGAAGGCAACAAAGTGCTCGTAAGAGGACGTGTGAATGTCGGTCTGGAAGAAGATGCCAAGCTTATCGCAGACAAGCTCTACAGTTTTGATGACGTTAAGAGGCAGGTATGGATCAAATTTGCGGACTATGCCGCTTACAGCCCTCAGGAAGAAGACATAATGGCTTTAAGCGCGAGACCCGGATTTGCAGGTGATGCGGAGATAGTCATTTACCTGAGCAGTGAAAAACAGAGAAAGACAATAGGCGGCGACAGCTGTATCAGTGCAGATAAGGAAGTGATCTCGTTCCTGAAAGACAGATACGGCGGGGCGAACGTTGCGGTAACATACAAGAAGGTCTGAAATGATCACATCCAAGAGCAATCAGAAACTGAAGAAGATAAGGGCGCTGATGGACTCTCCTAAAGAGAGGAGGCAGAACTCCCTGTTCGTTGTGGAGGGAAGCCATCTTGTGGAAGAAGTCCCTGCTGAGCTGATGGAGGAGGTATATGTATCCGCCTCATTTGCAAAAAACGGCGTGGAGTGCATACCGTGCGATGTCAGCTATGAGGTAGTTTCCGATGAGGCATTCAAGTCTCTGTCTGATACTGTAAATCCGCAGGGGATCCTCGCGGTTGTGAGAATGCCCTCATCCGGCATGGAAAAAGTACTTGGCGCAGACCTCTATGTGCTGCTTGACGACATAAGAGACCCCGGAAATCTGGGGACGATCGTAAGGACCGCTGAGGCAGCAGGAGCAAGGGTGATACTCAGCCCCAAGTGCGTTGACATATACAATCCTAAGGTCGTCAGATCAACAATGGGAACCATCTTCAGGGTGCCGTTCGCATTCTGCAATATGACCGATGCGGTCAACATGCTCCGCGAAGAAGGAGTGACAGTCTGCGCTGCAGTCCTGGACGGGTCAGTCCCTTATACCGAACTTGACGCGGACGGGGCGGTGGCATTTATAATAGGAAACGAAGCCAACGGCGTGAGCGCTGAAGCAGCTGAATGTGCTGATAAAAGAGTCAGGATCCCGATGAAGGGAATGGTCGAGTCACTTAATGCAGCTGTAAGCGCAGCTATACTGATGTACAGCCGCCTTGGCAGAGGGGGAGACAATGGACAATCCTAAGATACTGTGCGGAGCAAGCTATTATGAGCAGAAGTTCTATCTGAACCCTGTTTATGATAAACTCCCGCAGCAGATAAAAGATGAACTGAAAGTAATGTGCGTGATGTTTGTTGACGAGGTCAGCGGCATCATAATGCTCGAGTTTGATGACGAAGGAAACCTGCGGATAGTCGTTACGAGCAAAGAAGATGATTTTTACTTTGATGAGATAGGCAGCGGCCTGAAGGTCAGGCAGATGCAGAACGAAAAAAGAGAACTATTTGAACAGCTGGAGGAATACTATCGTGCTACTTGCAATTGATGTTGGAAATACAAACATAAAATATGCGCTCTTTGAAGGTGAAGTGATCAGGTCATCTTTCAAGGTAAGGACAGACAGTTCCAAGACTTCTGATGAACTGGGCATCAGCCTGGCAAATCTCCTGAAGGCAAGAGGACATGAGACAGATGAGATAGGCGCGGTCATCATATCGTCTGTCGTTCCGGACATAATGCATTCGCTCAACAACGCGGTCCTCAAATATTTCAATATCAATCCGGTCATCGTACAGCCGGGCATCAAGACGGGCATCAGACTCGTCAAGACAAATCCCAGCGAGGTAGGATCAGACAGGATCGTAAACGGAGTGGCGGCACTTGAACTCTACGGCGGCCCGGTGATAGTAGCTGACTACGGAACAGCGACCAAGTTCGACCTGTTTGGCGCGGATAGAGTATTTGAATCGGCAGTTACCTGCCCCGGCATCATGCTTTCGGCACGGGCGCTCTGGGAAGGTACCGCAAAGCTTCCTGAGATCGAAATAGCAAATCCCGGTACGATCATGTGCAAGGACACTCTCACAAGTCTGCAGGCAGGAATACTGTATGGCAGGATCGGCGAGGCAGAGTACATCATAAAGAAGATGAAAGAAGAGTACGGACGCGAGGACATACCTGTCATTGCAACCGGCGGCATATCAAAGATCATTTACCAGGAAACTGACTGCATAGATTACTGGGATCCGAACCTGACCATGTACGGACTCAGGATCATATATGAGAAGAATAAATAGTGTTTAAGATAGGAAATGTTGAAATAAGATCACGGGCTGTCCTTGGACCCATGGCTGGATTCACGGACATGCCGTTTAGGGCACTCTGCTGCGAGCAGGGTGCTTCTCTTACCTATACCGAAATGATCAGCGCCAAGGGACTGCACTATAAGAACAGGAACTCCCTGCCGCTGCTCACCATAGCAGATAATGAAGGCCCCGTTGCGGTGCAGCTGTTTGGTTCAGAGCCTGAACTCATGGCGGAAGAAGCGCTGAAACTGCAGGACGGGCCTTATGACATCTTCGATGTAAACATGGGCTGTCCCATGCCCAAGATAGTAAATAACGGGGAAGGCTCGGCACTGATGAGAAACCCTGAACTGGCCGGAAGGATAATCCGGGCCATGGCGGATGCCCTTGAAAAACCTGTCACGATAAAGATCCGCAAGGGCTTTAACGATAAAGAAGTAAATGCTGTGGAAATGGCAAAGATAGCCGAGGCAAATGGAGCCGCAGCCATTGCCGTCCATGGAAGGACCAGGGAAGAGTACTACTCAGGGAAGGCAGACTGGGACATCATAAGGCAGGTAAAGGAAGCAGTGAGCATTCCTGTCATCGGGAGCGGAGACATTTACAGCGCGCAGGACGCAAAAAGGATGATCGATGAGACCGGATGCGATGCCGTTATGGCAGCACGCGGCGCAAGGGGCAACCCCTGGCTGTTCAGGGAGATAAACGCATATCTTGAGACCGGGATCATTCCTGAAAGACCCGGCCGCGCGGAGATAAAGGAGATGGTCCTCCGCCAGCTGGATATGATGGTGGACTTCACCGGGGAATACTCCGCCGTTAGGCAGATGAGAAAACATGTCAGCTATTATTGCAGCGGATTTCCCAATGCCACAACTCTGAGGCGGGATATCAACCGCGCGGAAACGGTCAAAGACTTCGAACGAATCTTGACAACGTGGTAGCCTTAATATACAATACGGCAATGGTTTGATGGGACAGTGGCGCCAGGCGCCACGTCATTTTAGTGTAAAGAAACAGAAAGGCAGAAACATCACATGGCAGAGAAGCAGATTCTTACAAAGGAAAACCTTGAAAAATACCAGGCAGAGCTGGACGAGCTCAAGGTAGTAACACGAAAAGAGATCGCGCAGAAGATCAAAGAAGCACGCGAACAGGGCGACCTTTCAGAAAATGCCGAATATGATGCTG
>JAZOAJ010000388.1:0-2732 GCA_045595385.1 Lachnospiraceae bacterium
GCTTGTTGTATGGGCCATTGCCGAGGGCAGGGCATGCGCCAAAGAAGCAGACCGCTTCATGATGGAATTCACAAACATGTAAATATACAAACCACATGCAACAGTATATAATCTAAAAAAACAGTATCAGGAGATAAACCATGAAGTATTCCAAAGAAGAAGTCCTGCAGTATGTTTTTGAAGAAGACGTAAAATTCATACGTCTTGCATTCTGCGATGTTTTTGGCAGGCAGAAGAATATTTCGATCATGCCGGACGAACTCGAAAGAGCATTTCAATACGGGATAGCCATCGATGCATCGTCAATAGAAGGATTCGGGAATGAAGCGCATTCTGATCTGTTCCTTCATCCGGATCCGGAAACACTTTGTACTTTGCCTTGGAGACCTGAGCATGGCGCCGTGGTAAGAATGTATTCCGACATAACTTACCCGGACGGGAACACATTTGAATGCGACACGAGGAGTCTTCTTAAAAAGGCTGTAGCCGATGCGAAGGAAAAAGGCTGCGTCTTTCATTTCGGAGCAGAACAGGAGTTTTATCTTTTTAACCTGGATGAGAACGGAAAGCCTACCAGGATACCGTATGATGAAGCCGGATACATGGATATGGCTCCCGAGGATAAAGGAGAGAACATACGCCGGGAGATCTGCCTCATGCTTGAGCAGATGGGCATCAGACCTGAAAGCTCACATCATGAGTATGGCCCGGGACAGAATGAGATCGATTTCCGGTATTCAGACGCGCTTACGGCAGCGGATAATACAGCAACCTTCCGTACAGTTGTAAAGGTAGTTGCAGCAAGAAACGGCCTGACGGCGGATTTTTCCGCAAAGCCTCTGGCCGGAAAACCCGGAAACGGATTCCACATAAACATGTCCGTTGAATCAGAAGCGGATCCTAAGATGGAACACATGATAGCCGGTGTCCTTGACAGGGTCAGGGACATGACTGTATTCATGAATCCGACAGAGAATTCATATGAGAGATTCGGGCAGAACAGGGCACCCAGGTACATTTCATGGTCGCCGGAGAACCGGTCGCAGCTTATCAGGATACCTGCGGCATCCGCGCAGATATTCAGACGCGCTGAACTGAGGTCACCGGATCCGGTGGCGAATCCGTATCTGGCGTTTACCCTTATGATATATGCAGGGCTTGAGGGCATTGAACACAGCTCCGTGCTTCCTGCTTCGGTTAACATGAATCTTTATTCTGCGCCCACTTCCGCGCTGAACGGCCTTGACCAGCTTCCGGAAAGCCTGGCAGCGGCGCGCGAAGCTGCACTGAACAGCAGCTTTATAAGGAAATACATTCCGGAAAGCATAATCAGCATTTACTGCAGCAGGTAAAAAGATGAACCTGATGGAACGTTCTTACAGTGTGCTGATCGCCAGCGCCTCTGATATGATCAACAATGTGTTGATGGATATCATGTCGGTTCCTGAATACGACTGTATCAGGAAGACGGCTGACATTAGTTCGGCCCGGCGCATGCTGGCGGACAGATCTTTTGACATGGTGGTGGTCAATTCCCCCCTGCCTGATGATCCGGGATACCGCTTTGCCATTGATGCGAGTGAAAATGCGGGAACGGTAGTCCTGGTCATGACGCAAACGGAAAGATATGGGGAACTTTGGTCAAAACTGAGCCCTCATGGCGTTTTTTTGGTGCGGAAACCATTGTCAAGGCAGACACTGAGCGACGCTCTTTCATGGATGATCAGCGCAAGAGAGCGGATAAGGAATCTCGAAAAGAAAACAGTATCGATAGAAGACAAGATGGAAGAGATAAGGATAGTCAACCGTGCCAAGTGGGTCCTTATCAGGGAACTTAACATGGATGAAGCCGCCGCCCACAGATACATTGAAAAACAGGCGATGGACAGATGCGTCACAAGACGAGAGATAGCTGAAGGCATAATAAGAACATATTCATAAAGGAGAATACACATGTGCGGAATAGTAGGATATGTCGGAAACAGACAGGCGGCACCGATACTTCTCGACGGTCTGTCAAAACTGGAATACAGAGGATATGACTCCGCCGGTATCGCAGTAAGGGACGGAAGCGCCGAACCTTCTGTTATAAAGGCCAAGGGAAGGCTTTCAGTTCTTGCCGATAAGACCGACAACGGCATGTCAGTTGCCGGTACCACAGGCATAGGACATACCAGATGGGCAACACACGGTGAACCCACTGAAACGAATGCCCATCCCCATGTTTCTGATGACATAAATGTCATCGCAGTACATAACGGCATCATAGAGAATTTCCAGGAACTAAAGGATAAGCTCCTTCAGCATGGATATACCTTCCAGTCAGAGACCGATACAGAGGTCGCGGTCAAGCTGATCGATTACTATTACAAGAAATACAACATCGGCCCTATCGACGCCATTGCCAAGACAATGGTCCGTGTCCGCGGATCTTATGCGCTTGCAGTAATGTTCAAGGACTATCCCGGAGAGATCTACGCAGCAAGAAAAGACAGCCCGATGATCTTAGGGCTTGGCAAGGGAGAAAATTATCTTGCATCAGATGTTCCCGCGATCCTTCAGTATACAAGGAATGTCATCTATGTAGACAACTATGAGATGGCACGTCTTACACCGAATACGGTTGAAGTTTACAACCTGAACGGAGATGTCACGGAAAAACCGGTGACTGTCATAACATGGGATGCCCAGGCAGCAGAGAAGGGCGGCTTTGAGCACTTCATGATGAAGGA
>JAZOAJ010000389.1:0-2023 GCA_045595385.1 Lachnospiraceae bacterium
TCTCCGATGATATCCACTGCCGACTGCTTAACTATTTCGGTAACCTTATTGTCATTCAAAACCGGACCGTTGTCAATATCTGCATCGAAAACATATTCCACACCTTCCATTTGCGTAAATGCTTTCAGCACATCTTCGATCACTTTCAGGATCTGTTTCCTGACTTCCACGTCGAAGATCCTCAGCGTTCCCAGCACATCCACTTCATTGGGCAGTACATTGTACTTCTCCCCTCCGTGTATGGAGCAAAGCGACAGCACAGCATGATCAAATGTGCTTATCTTTCTCTGCAGCCTGGCATAGATCGCGGATATGATCTCACATGTCAGGAGCACCAGATCGCAACAGTCTTCCGGAGCAGAACCGTGTCCGCCTTTACCTCTGAGTCCAAAAGATATTATATCAGGAGCAGCCATCATCTCTCCGCTCTTAACGGCAACATATCCTTTGGGAAAAGCCCCCCATAAGTGAAGTCCTATGGCATAATCAACCGACGGATCCTCCAGAGCTCCGGCCTTTACCATCTCTCTGCCTCCGAAGTAGTATTCTTCAGATGGCTGGAAAACAAGCTTAACGGTTCCGTGGATCTCGTCTCTCATCGATGATAATATCTTTGCGGCTCCCAAAAGAGATGCCACATGCCCGTCATGTCCGCAGGCATGCATAACGCCGGGCACTTCTGACTTGTAATCGCTTTCGACCGCTTCCTGTATCGGAAGAGCATCCATGTCCGCTCTCAGCAGGACTGTCTTGCCCTCTTCAGTTCCTTCGATCAGAGCTACTATTCCGGTCTTATGCATTATTTTGTAGCTGATCCCCATCTTGTCCAGCTCCTGTCTGATAAGCTCAGAAGTAATATATTCTTCACCGCTCAGCTCAGGATGCCTATGTATCTGCCTTCTGATCAGCTTCATGTATTCCAGGTTTTCTTTGGCAAATTCCCGGACTTTTTCACAGGATCTCAATTTTCCTTCCTCTGCCCCTTTCAAGGGCTCTTCTGTAAACAACCAATGATGTATTTATATCCTGTACTGACAGTCCTGTAGCATCAAAGATAGTTATCTCATCGTCGCTGGTCCTGCCTTCTTTTTCTCCTAAAAGGATCTCTCCGATCTCTGCGTGAATGTCATCATCGGTGATATATCCTTCCTTGAAAGGATGCTGTGTGTCTCCGCGCTTTTTGCATTCGAATCTGCTGTCATTAACGATTTTTGCACGCTTGAAGATCTTAGCATCCAGTTCCTGCTTGCCTTCCATGTCACAGCCGATGGCATTGATGTGTGTGCCGGGTCTTACCCATTCATCCATTACCAGAGGTGCGTGACTTGCGGTAGCTGTTATAACGATGTCTGCAGCTTCCACCGCTTCCTTGGCTGAAGTTGCAAGGAACGTGATATCGGGAAGTTCTTTGGACATCTTTTCAACGTACTCTTCAACACCTTCGATCCCCCATACTCTTACTGTCTTGATGGGAAAATACTGAGCGAGTACTTTTACCTGCAGCTGAGCCTGCATGCCTGTTCCCATGACTGCCACGTTCTCAGAGTTCTTTCTTGCAAGGCAAAGCGCTCCGTTGGTGCCTGCTGCCGCAGTTCTGATACCTGTAATGAGGGTACCGTCTATTACACAAAGAGGCACGCCGTTTCTGGCGTCAAACAGACATATCATAGCCAGTCCGGAAGGCAGGTCGAAGTTCTTCGGATTATCCCAGTATCCTCCTGCCATCTTGATGCCTATTATGTCTTCCTGTGCGGAATAACCCATCTTGAAATCCATCTCGCCATTGTACTTATCTACCATGAGGGAGACTACAGGAGGCATATCCACAAGGCCTTTGTTATATGCCATATATCCGTTCTTTACTGCTTCGACTGTATCTTCTACTGAAAGGAGCTCTTCAACTTCCTTCATATTAAGAATCAATGTTTCCATGGTTTTCTCCTTATCTATTTAATAAATTCATCAAGCACTGTTTTTACTCTCTTGGTATCAAGATTGCTGCCCGTAAGGATGATCGCGACCT
>JAZOAJ010000390.1:0-18696 GCA_045595385.1 Lachnospiraceae bacterium
CTCGGGATAGACCGGGAACTGATCGGGGACATCTGTGTGAGGGAAAACACCGGATATGTATTTGCAGACGAAAAGATGGCCTCATACATATCTGAAAACCTCACAAAAGTAAAACATACGGCGGTTTCATGCACGGTGTGCAGCGGAATACCCGAAAACGCAGCCCCGCAGTTTAAAGCGATCGATCTTGTTGTATCGTCCAACAGATGTGACGCGGTCATCGCAAGGGTATTCAATCTTTCAAGGGGAAAAAGCCAGGAACTCTTCAAAAGCGGTAATATCTTCGTAAACGGCAGACAGTGTGAAAACAGCAGCCTTGAACTGAAGGACGGAAGTGTGGTTTCGGTACGGGGGTTTGGAAAGTTCATATTTGACGGAATTACCGGCCAGACAGGAAAGGGAAGGACAAGAGCAAAGGTCAGACAGTACGTCTGACCTTTATTATTTCAAACACGGTACATCATGCTCGGCCTGCCGCCGGTTTCATAATTCATTTTCCCGGTTACACTTCCGGACTCAACCAGATGGTTCATGTACCTTCTTACTGTAACGCTGGAAAGACCTGTTTTTTCTGCGATGTCCTCTCCGGTCATCCATCCGCCGGAAGCTGCCAGAGCATCGAGGATCATTGTAAGGGTTTTCTCCTGGATCCCTTTTGGAGCAGGCTCGCGATCTGAGGATGCAGCTCCGATTATACGGTCTATCCGGTTCTGGTTTAATACGCTTCCTTCTTTAAGCGTACTGGACTTGGCATCAAATTTTTCAAGTGCCAGTTTGAAACGCTGATAATCAAAAGGCTTTACAAGGTAGTCTATTGCACCCAGCCTTGTCGCTGCCTCAAAAGTGTTAAGGTCATTTGCCGCAGTGACCATGATCACAGAAACCGGTAAGTCTCTCTTACGTATCTCTTTCAGGGTTTCGATACCGTCCATCTGAGGCATGTAGACATCGAGAATGATCAGATCGGCGCTTTTCTTTTCAAGCAGTTCCAGGGCTTCCTGGCCGCTGCTGCATTTCCCTATAACACGAAATGAATCATTGCGGGTTATGTACTGCTCATTGATCATTGCAACCATCGGATCATCTTCCACAATCAGGACATTATACATTTCCATGTTCCTCCTGTTTATCTGCATCTGTAAAACTTATTGAGAATGAAGTTCCGGTTCCCGGAAGCGACTCTACAGAGATCGTGCCGCCCAGGGCTTCTACATTTTCCTTTACCAGATAGAGACCGGTCCCATGTCCGTCTCCCTTGGTAGTAAAACCATTATCAAATATATGGGCAAGGTTTTCTTCACTGATACCCGGACCGGTGTCATCTACTGTGATGAGCAGAACGCCGGGATGAGAATATATTCCAAAATTCAGTTCCTTGATATCCGAGTATTCATTATTCGTGTTCATCGCTTCCAGTGCGTTATCTATCAGATTGCCAATGATCGTGATGAGGGCGTCCTGAGGGACAAAAATGTCTTCAGAATGATATGAACTTTCTTTATTGAAGATAAATTTTACATTAAGTTCGGAAGCTCTTGATGTTTTGCCGATCAGCAGGGCTGCGACTGCAGGGACATCTATGGAGTGGGTTATTTCCCTGATGGTCTCCCGCTGGATCATCGTTATGTTTTCAATATACGAAGTAGCCTCGTCATACATCTGCATCTGAAGGAGACCGAGTATAACGTGAAGCTTGTTGGTGAAATCATGGTTGTTTGCCCGCATTGAATCCACAAGGAACCGCGTGCCGGCAAGATCTTCAGCAAGCCGTATATATTCTGTACGGTTGTGAAGAATGCCTATGGCACCTTGAACAGTTTCACCTTCAAGTACAGGGATCCTGTCTATCAGAATGCTGGTTCCGGGAACAGAGCTCACCGGTACGGATAGCTCTTTCTTTCCGGTCACAAGAGTTTCCGAAAGGAGTTTCCGTCCGGTCTCGTCAGAAACACTTTTATTTCCGGCCTCTCCGGTTCCGACCATCGATACTGCGGCAGTATTAACGAATTTAACGGTTCCAGTGCCATCCAGCGCTATAACGCCCTCATTAAGAGCTTCAAGAATACTGTCTCTGGTACGGTACATTGCGGTAAATGTATCCGGCTCGTAGCCCATCAGTCTTTTTCTGACCGACCCGGATATTTTATATGAAATGATCAGTTCTATCAGTATCGCAAATAGAATGACCGCGATGAATATGATGATGGTCCTTACAGTTTTCGCCCTGATGCTGCTCATGAGCATGATGGCCATGACAAAACCACCATATTGTCCATCAGGGAGTTTTACGGCAGCATAGGAACGACGCTGTACACCTGAAGGCCCGTTGCCGTTAATGGCATAGTATCCGCCTTCGGATTCAAAGTCGGGCATCGTACCGTCAAATACCGTCCCTATAAGATCATGGTTGGAATGGTACAGACGGACATTGCTGCCGCTGACAACAGAGATAACATCAATATCTGATAAAGATTCTTTTAAGGTGTCCAGATATTCGGTTAATTCATCTGTAGGATTCCCGGACACTGCCTGGTTGACAAGCTGTGACTGCGCGATCGCTTCAGCCACATTCTGCAGGTTCAGGTCGCGCTGCCTGGATTCTTCCCGCAGATTCATGAATATACCGATCGCTCCGAGTATGACAGCAAGCGCTGTTATCATGACCGCCTGTACTATAAATATATATCTCTGAAGTCCGGATCTGTCAGTCTTCATCTTATTTACCTCGTCATTATTTATCTGCGCTCTATATAATACGATATCCAAACTTTCAAAAACAGCTTTCGAAAGTAAAAAAAATGAGAATAACGAAAAAACATTTTTCTATCTTTCATAAAATTGACTCTGTTTTTCAAAGGTTTATGATAGGGCCTGTTGAGAGAAATAAACAGGAACAGAAAAGAGGAAAACGAAATGGGATCAATTTTTGAAACAGTAATGCTGATTTGCTTCGGCCTTTCATGGCCGCTGAATGTGATCAAGGCTTATAAGGCCAGAACAGCAAAGGGAACAAGCCTTCCTTTTCTGCTCCTGATCATAACCGGATACATCGGAGGCATCACAGCCAAATTGATAACAAACCAGATCAACTATGTACTTGTAGTATATCTTGTAAATCTTGTGATAGTGCTCGTAAATCTTGGCGTTTATGTAAGGAACGTGGCACTCGACAGAAAAATAGTTTATAAAGCAGCTCACCAGATGGTATAAAACGGATACCGCACAAAGATAAAAAAGGAGATCATCATGAAGGTTATGAATAATACAACAAACAGTGAAGCAATGGAATTTGCATACGCAATGGGACTCAGACGTGAGGAGAAGGAAGTACAGGAAGAGAATGATGACCTTGGCTTCGCATATGCAATGGGACTCAGACGTTATAAGGAAGGTCTCGGTACCATCGAGAGAAAGCCCCGCATCGGCCGCAAGGTTGCATTTCCGAGATTTGCATAAAACTGATACAGAACATATTCCCCTTTTATATATGGGCTGCCGCATGTATAGCGGCGGCCTTTTTATTATGCGGCGTGGACAATGGATGGACATCCATGTAAAAATCATTTAAACCCTTTTTCCCAGGACCGTTTTTATGTATTAGTCCATGTAAATGTAAAGGATTCCATTAATACATGGATCAATTATCAGGCGTTAATACAGGCAAATACAGTTTTTTGTAATCTTACATGGACTGATCATGGAAAAAGCAACCATGTAATTCTAAAAAACCTCAGTTTTACATGGAATAATAATGCGTTTTTAGTCCATGTAAAAATTGAAAGTCCACCATTTGCATGGACATTTACCTAAAAGCAGTCCGTGGAATTACAGGAAAATGCATCTTTACATGGATGGATCAAAGCATGACCAAAGTCAAAACCACACCCCCCGGCTGACTTGCACTTTGGCGGAATAAATGTTATTCTCCGATTCATACCAGGCAGTGGAGAAGACAATGAAAAAAATAACCCTGGGCATCGTTGCCCATGTTGATTCGGGGAAAACCACACTTTCAGAAGCCATGCTTTACAGGACCGGAGTTATCCGGTCATTCGGGCGTGTGGATAAAGGCGAGTCATTCCTGGACAACGATTCTCTTGAGAGAAAAAGAGGAATAACAATATATTCAAAACAGGCTGTGTTCAGTTACGGTGATACTAAGGTAAATCTGCTGGACACTCCCGGACACGCTGACCTCTCCGCAGAGATGGAGAGGACTCTTCAGGTGCTCGATTATGCGCTGCTTATCATAAGCGCAGGGGACGGGATAACAGGCCAGGGGGAGAATCTCTGGAGGCTCCTTGAAAAATACAACATACCTGTATTTATCTTCTTTAATAAAATGGACATGCCGGAAAGCAGCAGGGAAAGCCTGCTTGATGAGGCCAGGAGAAGGCTGTCCGACCGGATAGCAGATTTCGGAGCAGAGAAGACAGACGAGTTCTTTGACCACGCCGCAATGGGTGATGAGGACTCCATGGAGGAGTATTTAAGTGAAGGGAAGCTGTCAGATGATACCATTAAGGACCTGATCGCGGACAGGAAAGTATTCCCTGCATTTTTCGGATCTGCCCTGAAAGATGAAGGAGTGGACGAACTCCTGAAAGCAATAGATGAGCTGACTCTTGAGAGAGATTACCCTGAAGAGTTCGGAGCAAGGGCATTCAAGATATTCAGGGATGATGCGGGAAGGCGTCTTACGATGATGAAGATCACCGGAGGCTCGCTGAAGGCAAGGAGCACGCTCCCAGACGGTGAAACACTTTCCAAGATCAACCAGATAAGGATCTATTCGGGAGAAAGATTTGAGACGGTTCAGGAAGTATCTGCCGGCGATGTCTGCGCAATCGAAGGTCTGAACGAAAGCCATGCCGGACAGGGATACGGATATGAATCAGGCACAGTCCTTCCGGTCCTCACTCCTGTCATGAGGTACAGGGTAGTAATCGGGGCGGACAAGGATCCGGTGATCGTCTGCCGTCAGTTCCGCATGATCGAAGAGGAAAATCCTGAATTATACGTTGACTGGGACGAGGAAGCAAAAGAAATATATGTACGTGTCATGGGGCGGGTCCAGCTTGAAGTCCTGGCCGAAGTGATGAAGAGACGGTTCGGTCTGGATGTAACATTTGACACGGGGGAAGTAATATACCGCGAGACAATAGATGCGCCGGTGATCGGAGCCGGTCATTTTGAGCCGCTGAGACATTATGCGGAGGTTATCCTGTTCATGGAACCGTTGGAGCCGGGGAGCGGACTGGAGTTCGCTGCAGATGTTGACACTGACCTGCTGGCGCTCAACTGGCAGAGGCTGATCCTCACACATCTGGCTGAAAAGGAACACAGAGGAGTACTGACCGGATCTGTGATAACCGACATGCGGATAACTGTCATAGGCGGAAGAGCGGACAAGAAACATACCGAAGGCGGTGACTTCAGAAAGGCTACCTACCGCGCAGTACGCCAGGGGCTGATGATGGCAAAGAACATCCTGCTCGAGCCGTATTTCAGTTTCCGGCTAAGGCTCCCGGAGACAAATGTCGGAAGGGCAATGACAGACCTTGACAGGATGAATGCCGTATTTTCCGCGCCGGAAAGCAGTTCAGGCTATGCTCTTATCTCCGGAAGGGTGCCGGTCAGGGAAGCAGCAGGCTATCCGATGGAACTTGCAGCATATACAAAAGGAACGGGCAGCATGACAATGGTCCCGGACGGTTACGGCAGATGCCGCGACAGTGAGGCAGTGATAGCTTCCAAAGGATATGACCCGCTTGCGGACACAGCCAATACTCCCGACTCTGTTTTCTGTGCGCACGGCAGCGGATACATTGTTCCGTATGACAGAGTATATGAATACATACACACTGATCTTGACGTGTTAAGGATCGGTAAAAAAGACATAGAAGATGTGATAAGCGGGGCGGAAGTTCCCGTACCGGATACAAGAAGGACCAGGTCATCCGGCTATTCGCTTGGAACTGAAGAGATAGATTCCATCATATCGGGGACAACCGGCAGAAATGCCGCGGCTGCCCACAAGTGGAAAAGCAAGCGGAGAAAGACATTTGGCATTCAGGAGGGCGGAGCAGTCAGCTCGGCAATGCATGGCAAGGGCGGAAAGACATTTGTATCTTCAATATTCCAGCCTGAGGATGCCGATTATCTGCTGGTAGATGGATATAACGTAATATTTGCATGGGATGATCTGAATGATCTTGCGCAGGCAAATATAGATTCTGCGAGGATATCTCTCCTGGAAAAACTGTGCAACTGGCAGGCTGTGACAGGCAGCGAAGTGATAGCTGTGTTTGATGCCTACCGTGTAAAAGGACACGATACAGAGATCCTGGACTATCTGAACATTCATGTAGTGTTTACTAAAGAAGCGGAGACAGCTGACCAGTATATCGAAAAATTTGCCCACGAGAAAGGGAAAAAATACAAAGTCGCGGTTGTGACATCCGACGGGCTTGAGCAGATAATAATCAGGGGCCAGGGCTGTGCGCTTGTATCTTCCAGGGAATTCAAAAACAGGATGGATGCTATCTGACAGCCGTGTCGACCATCTTGTTAAGACCGGAAAGCCATCCGGATACCGCGCAGAGCAGTCCGATCACCGACATGATGATGAGCGGGACGATCCATCCGCCGGTAATGTCAAACAGGGAACCTGTAAGGACGGGTGTGACCGCTGCAAATATGTATCCGACTCCCTGAGCCATGGAGGAAAGAGAGCTCGCATCCCTGGAATCTTTAGTATGAAGCGCGAACATGACCATGCAGAAAGCAATGGATGCGCCGGTTCCGAACCCATTGGTCAGTATGGTGATCACAAGGCCTGCAGTACTTCCCGCAAACATGAGTGATATCATTCCAAACATGAGCAGTGCGCCTATCAGAGCGCCCCAGAAACTCTGGTGTTTCGTCCTGCTCGCGATGATCGGCATGATGAATGAACCGGGGAGACCGCAGAGCATCATGATCATATTGAACAGACCTGAAGTGACAGGAGAATATCCATAACTCTGGAGGATGGTCGCGAACCATGATACGGTGAAATAAAAGCACATGGACTGGAATCCCATGAACAGGGTAATGTACCAGCTGATCGGGGAACAGGCAACAGAACGGCGTTTCGCGGATGCAGCGCCGTTTTCATTTTCAGAGTCGCCGAATCGCTCATTTGCATTTGGAAGCCAGAAAATAAAGGCAAAGATGACGAGCACGACCCATATGGCCAGTGCGAATCTCCAGCCTATTGTATTTCCGAACAACGAATTGAATGCATTTGTAAGAGGTACGCTCGTTCCGCTCGAGAGAGAGGCAAATCCCGCCATCAGAGTAGTGTAAACAGATGTAAGCGTGCCTATGTGTGCAGGGAACCTGCTCTTTACGACAACCGGGAGAAGTACATTATTGGTGCCGATACCGGCAGCGAGGATGACCGTTCCGATAAAAAGTCCGGCGGTGCCCAGGAAAGAACGGATTAGAAGTCCTGCAAAAAGGACGATCAGGCTGATGAACATGAGCCTTCCGATACCGACTTTTTTGCTGATGTATGCAGTGGCAAATGATACTGCGGCAAAAGTGAGCATGGGAAGAGTGGTGAGCATGCCTGCCGCAAACCCTGACAGCCCGAGAAGCTGCTGAAGTGTTGTGACCAGAGGGCCGACACCGGTGATGGGTCCGCGAAGGCAGACAGATATAAGGATTATCGATACGATTATGAAAGCGCTTTTATTTGTGTTTTTCATGCCATCCCCCGTAAAACAGACTGTATGGATTCTATCATTCTTTTCACGGAAGATGTAAGCACTTTATTTAAACAACGCTTAAGCGCGGCTCTTCAAAAGTTCTAGTATGCTTTCAGCCGGAGCGTCAACATGACCCTGCACCATGATGCTTTTTCCGCCGCCTTTCGCGGTGAACCGCTCCCTGAGCAGTTTCACGGGAACGTTGCAGTCAAGCGTGGAACTTGCGATTATGAAAGAGTATCCGTCAGTATCACTGCCGTCGAATACAGAACAGAAACCGGTACGCTCTGTAACGAGCCCATTTAAGATCTCGCGCTTTTTTACTTCATCAAGACCGTCAACAAACAGGGTCACATCCTGTTCTTCAGGAGCCAGCTCTTTGATCTGAAGCTCAAGAAGCTTTGTCTGAAGGGAAGAGATGCGTTCCTTCAGTTTCATGATGTTATTATTCTTTTTTTCAAAGGCTTCGGTGAACGATCCGGGTGATACAGGTACTGAAAGTTCTTTCGAAACAACGGCAGATGCTTCCTGAAGCAGGTTGAATTCCCTGAGAGCGCGGAATCCGCACAGGATCCTTACCCTGACGCCGCCCCTGTGGCTCTGGCAGCTGAGGACCTTTAACAGCCCTATCTCGCCTGTCGATCTTACATGAGGCGCGCAGCAGGCGCATGTATCTATTCCCGGTATCGTGACGATCCTGATGGGACCTTCGATCTCTTTCTTGCTCCTGTAGGAGATGCTTTTGATCTCTTCAGGGGAAGGATACCTGCATTCGACAGGAATGTTCTTTATGACCGCCTCATTAGCTTTAAGTTCCAGGAGGCTTATGTCATCAGGAGTAAGAGTTCCGTTGTAATCCATTGTGACTTCATTGTCGCTAAGATGGAATCCTACATTGTCATATCCGTACAGCCGGTTCACTAGTCCTGAGAAAATGTGCTCGCCGGTATGCTGCTGCATGTTGTTGAAACGGTGATCGAACGATATTTCACCGGTTATCTCAGCACCTTCATCAAACGGCATGTCAGTTGTATGGGTGATCACGCCTGATCTATCTTCCTGCGCATCGCATACATTTGCCCGGATCTGAGCATGGCTTAAGAAACCTGTATCGGGAGACTGGCCGCCTTCCTCGGGAAAGAACAGAGTGCGGTCAAGAACCACATCATACAGACCGTCTTCCCGTGCCGTGCATGCAATGACTTTTGCGGTAAAAATCTTTTCATATGGATAATCGTCAAATAGTCTTATGGTCTTCATGAAATATCTCCCTTGGGCCTTGTTCATAAAAGTATACTTTAGGATCAGGGCATCTTCAAGTGCGCAGATGTATTTATGCATATAAAAAAGCCTTAATTCAAGCGAAATTTCGGTATAGTGCATATAGAATCGGAAGCTCTTTTTATAATAAAATTATGAGCGGTAAATAATGTTTTGCCCGAATGTGCAAAATTCAGATAACATGGAGGAATAAAAATGGAAGTTAGAGTAGCAATTAACGGATTCGGACGTATCGGACGTCTTGCATTCAGACAGATGTTCAAGGCAGAAGGCTTCAAGATCGTGGCGATCAATGACCTTACAAGCCCTGACACCCTCGCATATCTTCTTAAGTATGATTCAACACAGGGTCGTTATGCACTTTCTGACAAGGTAGACTGCACAGATCATTCGATCATCGTTGACGGTGAAGAGATCGAGATCTACAAGGAAGCAGACGCAAACAACCTGCCTTGGAAAGATCTTGATATCGATGTTGTACTTGAGTGCACAGGTTTCTATACAAGCAAGGAAAAGTCACAGGCACATCTCAATGCCGGCGCTAAGAAGGTAATCATCTCAGCTCCTGCAGGAAATGACCTTCCCACTATCGTTTACAATGTTAACCATGAAGATCTCAAGGCTGAAGATGACATCATCTCCGCCGCTTCATGCACAACAAACTGCCTTGCTCCCATGACTAAGGCTCTTCATGGACTTGCACCCATCCAGTCAGGTATCATGTCAACTATCCACGCTTACACAGGTGACCAGATGATCCTTGACGGACCTCACAGGAAAGGTGACAAGAGAAGAGGACGTGCTGCAGCCATCAACATCGTTCCCAACTCAACAGGCGCTGCAAAGGCTATCGGTCTTGTTATCCCCGAACTCAAGGGCAAGCTCATCGGTTCCGCACAGAGAGTTCCTGTAGCAACAGGTTCCACCACTATCCTTACAGCTGTTGTTAAGGGTGAGGTCACAGTTGATGAGATCAATGCAGCAATGAAAGCCGCTGCAAATGAGTCCTTCGGATATACAGAGGATCCCATCGTATCTTCAGATGTTATCGGAATGACCTACGGATCACTCTTCGATGCTACCCAGACAATGGTAAATCCTGTCGGCGACGGCCTTACAGAGGTTCAGGTTGTTTCATGGTATGACAATGAGAACTCATTCACATCCAACATGTGCAGGACAATCAAGTACTTCGCAAAGCTTCTTCAGAAATAATCCTGAATAATAACAGATAAACATTAAAGGCACTGGTCATTGATCCAGTGCCTTTTTTGCAAGTTCATCGGCGGTTTCATTATATCTGTCGCCGGAATGTCCTTTTACTTTGATGAAGTTTATCTTCAGGACTTTGCTCATCTCATCATAGAAAGCCTTATATTTTTTCACCCAGGGCTTATTTGCCTTCCAAAGCCCCTGGCACCATTTTGCGATGCCTTCGTAGTCATGATAGATAGTAAGTTCCTTAAGCCCCATTGCGGCAGCGGTATTCATCGCCTGGGCCGCTCCCATGATCTCTCCCGAGACGTTGCGCATCTCAAGGAGCTCAGGATCGGAAAATGACCTGCTGAAATGATGTTCACGCAAGGTGCCTTCCTCATCATCTGCAAAGAAGACGACGCCGTAAGAGAATTTTCCTGTTGATTCCCTGAAAGAACCGTCAACATAAGCGACAGCGCATCCCGGAGGAACGATCAGCCCCTCATCTTTGGACGAACGCTCTCCTTCGGGATCCAGATACTTTTCAGCTTCTTCTAGAGTAGCAAATCCCTTGTACTCAGCTCCCGGGAAAGAGGATACCTGCGCCCTGCAGGTTTCCCAGTCCGTATATATTCCGGGCGTAAGCCCTTTTTTTACTGCATAATACTTTTTCGCCATTTCCGTTTAATTATAATTGAAATGATTGACTTTTGAAATGCAAAATGCAATAATTCGGTGTAATGTTAAAACTGACACACATTTTGTGACGTTTTAGCATAAATTATGCACACAAATGGCAGATAAGAGGTAATAAAATGGCAAATAACACCAAAGAAAAAGGCAAAGTCGGCAAATTCCTTGAAAAACAGGGGATCGTGTTCTCGGCGAAGCGGTATTTCGTGGATGCCCTCGGAGCAATGGCCCAGGGACTTTTCGCATCGCTTCTCATAGGGACCATACTTTCCACAATAGGGAACCAGTTTGGGATAGGGATCCTGGTCACCATAGGCGGATTCGCTTCAGCCGTAATGGGACCGGCAATGGCGGTCGCGATAGGTTATGCGCTTAAAGCCCCGACATATGTATTGCTGTCGCTTGCGGCTGTCGGTTACGCGGCATGCCAGACAGGCGGCGCAGGCGGACCTCTTGCTGTTTACCTGATAGCTGTTATTGCTTGCGAATGCGGAAAACTCGTATCCAAGCTCACACCGATCGACCTTATCGTAACGCCGATAGTCACAATAGGAGTAGGCGGACTTCTCAGCCTGTTCATAGCTCCTTACATAGCCATAGCGGCTTCCTCAGTGGGAAATGCCATCATGTGGGCTACGGAACTTCAGCCGTTCTTCATGGGAATGCTGGTCTCGCTCTTCGTCGGAGTTGCACTGACACTTCCCATATCGAGTGCTGCCATATGTGCCGCACTGGGACTTACAGGGCTTGCAGGCGGAGCCGCGGTTGCGGGATGCTGCGCAAACATGGTCGGATTTGCTGTAGCAAGCTTTTATGAGAATAAATGGGGCGGCCTTGTCGCACAGGGCATCGGAACTTCAATGCTCCAGATGGGCAACATAGTAAAGAATCCGAGGATATGGATACCCGCTCTGGTCGCATCCCTGGTTAACGGCCCTGTTGCCACATGCCTGTTCAAGCTTCAGATGAACGGCGCCGCTGTGTCATCAGGCATGGGAACATGCGGACTGGTCGGACAGATAGGCGTATATACAGGATGGGTGAATGATATTGCAGCAGGAACTAAAGCAGCCATCACAGCCGTTGACTGGATAGGGCTCATTGTTGTCAGCTTCATAATTCCGGGCGTGATCTCATGGCTTGTCTGCAAACTCCTCAGAAAGGTCGGATGGATCAAACCGGGAGACATGAAACTCGGCGCACAGCAGTAACAGGGCATACATGGAGGAATAAAAATGAGTATTACCAGAGAAGATATTATCAGGACCGTAAGGGAAGAGAACATTGAGTTCATCACCCTCCAGTTTACCGATATCTTCGGTACAATGAAGAATGTATCCATAACATCCAGCCAGCTTGAGAAAGCGCTTGACGGAAAGATGATGTTCGACGGTTCCTCGATAGAGGGATTTGCCAGGATAGAAGAATCAGACATGAGGCTCTGCCCGGATTACAATTCATTTACCGTTTATCCTTGGAAGCACGGGGATGTCAAGATCTGCCGCATCATATGTGACGTATACGGCGTTGACGGCAAACCCTTCATGGGAGATCCGCGTAACATACTAGAAAAAGCGATCGCCCATGCCAGAAAACTGGGATATGAGTTCAACGTGGGACCTGAATGCGAGTTTTTCCTTTTTAACAAAGGAGTGAACGGGGAACCGACGCTGACTTCAAATGACAAGGGAGGTTATTTTGACCTCGGTCCCAATGATGTGGGCGAGAATGCGAGAAAAGACATAGTTCTCGCGCTTGAGGCAATGGGCTTTGAGATAGAAGCTTCCCACCATGAGTGCGCACCGGCGCAGCATGAGATAGACTTCAAATATGAAAACGCCATGCACGCTGCCGACAATATCATGACCTTCAAGCAGACGGTCAAGACGGTCGCTGACAGGCATGATCTGTATGCCACCTTCATGCCTAAGCCTATCTACGGGATAGCCGGCTCAGGAATGCATCTCAACATGTCTCTCACAAAGAACGGCAAGAACGTATTTGTGGATGAAAAGGATAAAAACGGACTTTCAAAGACCGCTTATTCATTCATGGCCGGCATAATGAAGCACATAGAAGGGATGACGATATTCCTCAATCCGCTGGTAAATTCCTACAAGAGGCTTGTTCCCGGATATGAGGCACCGATCTACATAGCATGGTCTGCAAAGAACAGAAGCCCTCTGGTCAGGATACCTTCAAGCAAGGGTGCGTCAACACGTATAGAGCTCAGGAGCGCTGATCCTTCCGCAAATCCGTATCTCGCGATCGCCCTCTGCCTTGAGGCCGGACTTGACGGGATCGAGAAGAAGATGACACCTCCGCCTTCAGTGGACAAGAACATTTTCGAGATGAGCCAGAGAGAGATCAAACGCTCAGGCATAAAGACACTCCCTGTCAACATGTACGACGCCATCAGCAAGGCAGAGAAGGACAGGTTCGTCAGGGATGTGCTTGAGGACCATCTGTTCACAAAATACATTGGCGCAAAGAAACATGAATGGGATGACTATAACAGAAGGATAACCAACTGGGAAGTAGAATCATATCTGGGGAAATATTAAATGTTAGGTAATCTGATTTTTTCATTAAATGCAACAATGCCGCTGTTCCTTGTTATGGCAGTAGGCTATTTCATCAGGCGGATCAAAGTAGTAGATGAACCATTTATCAAGAAAGCAAACAGCTTTAATTTTTCAGTCACGATCCCGTGTCTTCTGTTTGCTGACATGGCAACGGCTGATTTCAGGGAGACGTTCAATCTGACATTCTTCCTGTTCTGCTTTATTGCGACACTTGTGATCGTGCTGGTCACATGGGGCGTATGCCGTCTGACATTCAGAAAGAACAGGGCGGAGATCGCTGAGTTTGTACAGGGCTGCTACAGAAGTTCCCTGGCTGTTAGCGGCATGGCTCTTGTTGAAAGGATAAGCGGAAATACGAGCATGGGCGGCATCATGATGCTCGCGACAGTGCCGCTTTACAATATCTTCGCAGTAATACTGCTCCAGACCGAGTCTCCGAACAAGGCACTGAACGCAGGTGAGCACAGGCTGAAAAAAGCTGCTATAGGCATTGCAAAGAATCCTATCATAATCTCAATACTAGCGGGATTTGTATCGTCACTCATAGGGATAAAGTATCCGGTAGTGATCATGTCGACGCTTGAACTCATAAAGAGGATCGCGACTCCGTTCGCGCTCATCTGCATCGGAGCTGATTTTGAGTTTAGAAAGGCTTTCGGGAAGATCGGGAAGTCAGGTCTCGCTTCAGCATTCAAGCTCCTGATATTCCCCGCGATCACGCTGCCGCTCGCCATCGCCATGGGGTTTAGGAATGAGCATCTGATCGCCATCCTTGTGGCATTTGCCTCACCTGCAACACCGGTCGGCTTCATTATGTGCAAGCAGTACGGATACGAAGGCACGATATCGTCGAGTGTAGTAGCGCTTACTACACTGTTGTCTTCATTTACCATGACGTTGTTCATTTTCATCTTAAAGAACATGGGATATATCTGATATCCCGTGAACGGGAGGAGAAATGTCCGGAGCTTTTGAAAAAGTTGCCGCTGTTCCCGGATGCAGGAACTGGGACAGGCTCATACAGAGACAAAACGAATTATACGGCCGTGCGGACGACATAAGGTCGCCGTTCGGCCGCGACTATACAAGGGTACTCCACAGCCTGGCTTTCAGGCGCCTGAAGCACAAGACTCAGGTGTTCTTCAATGCAGGCGATAACGACCATGTATGCACGCGGATAGAACACGTGCTTCATGTTGAATCCGTGAGTTCGACCATAGCTGGTTTCTTAGGGCTCAATACCGAACTCACCAAAGTCATATCAATGGCCCATGATCTGGGACATGCGCCATTCGGCCATCAGGGTGAAAAAGTCCTGAACAGTTTATCCGAAGAATATCTGGGTACAGGGTTCTGGCATGAAAAAAACGGCCTGTACATATGTGATAATACAGAGCTGCTCGAAGATAATGAGCTGAATCTTCAGGGCCTTGACCTGACGTACGCAGTAAGGGACGGCATAATATCCCACTGCGGCGAAATGGATTCAAACGCAATAGTCCCCAGAGAAGAACTTTTTGATCTTGAGGAGTTTGATTCACCGGGTAAATACGAAGCTGCAACCTGGGAAGGATGCGTTGTCAAGTTTTCAGATAAGATCGCATATCTCGGAAGAGATCTTGAGGATGCCAGGATGATGGGCATACTTAAGATAGGGCAGATAAGGGAGCTTGAAAAAATAGCCGGAGTCAGAAATGAGACCGTAAATACAACTGTGATAATGCACAACGCCATAATCGATCTGTGCAGGCACAGCTCCCCAAAAGAAGGGCTGAGGCTCAGCGACGAGGCATTCAGGCAGATATCCGAGATCAAGAAGTTCAATTATGAGAACATCTATCTATCTCCGAAACTCATAGAGATAAACAAAAAAGCGGAAGACAATTTAAAAGTCCTGTTTTTGGGACTTGAAAAACTGTATAGTGGCAGTGAGACGATAAGAGACATTGTAAGGGATCACAAAGACAATAAAGTACTGGAGGACTTCGCTGTATTTCTTTCAATGTACTGTGATCCCGAAGCAGTGAAGGGAACCGGGCTGGGGCCGCTGGCCGAAAGATGCCTTAACAGAAAGATCTACGGTAACCTGGAAAGCCGGTTGGTCTACAGGACCGCAGTAAGGGATTTCATAGCAGGAATGACTGACGTATATGCAGAGAATGCCTGCAGGGAGATAACATGCTCAGATTGATAACCGGGTCAGTACGGTCAGGCCTTTCAAGGCAGACAGTATCTGACATGGTCAGGGAAGCAACCCTGAACCGGAACAGAAAGTACATCTACATAGTGCCTGAACAGTTCACGCTCAAGACGCAGCAGACTGTCGTTGAACTGCACCCTGATCACGCATGCATGAACATTGATGTGGTAAGCTTTGACAGGCTTGCCCATGTGGTGCTGGCAAAACTGGGGAAGGATGCCGCTGACATTCTGGACGATTCAGGGAAAGCGCTGGTACTGAGAAACGTCCTGGATAAGATCAGGGGTGATCTTATTGTATACGGCAGCAAGGTCCGCAATGCAGGATTTGTTGAGGAGACCAAGTCCCTGATAACCGAATTCAGGCAATACGGGATCGACGATAACGATCTGTACATGATGCAGAGCAGCACGGCAGAGGGCAATGACCTTCTATATTCCAAACTTCAGGACATCAGGCTCATCTACCGCACTTTCAATGAGACAATAGAAGACAGGTACATTACCGCCGAAGACGTACTGGACGTATTTGCCAGGCATCTGCCTGAATCTGATTTCATCACAGGCAGCAGCATCTATCTTGACGGATTCACGGGATTTACACCCATACAATACAGGATCATATCGATCATGCTCAGAAGCGCTGATGTGACCTGCTCGATATCAGCTACCCTGGATGACATCAAGGAGAACTGTCCTGAGTACGATCTCTTTGCGCTGCCTTCAGAAACATATTTCCGGCTCATGGAACTTGCCCGCGAGGCAGGGATCAGGTCAGAAGTGTACAGGGCCGAAGAGGTCCCGGATCCGCACATCAGTGTGCGGAGCATTGCCTGCTCTGACATGCGCGACGAGACATCTTTTGTCGTTTCGGAGATACTCCGGCTGGTGAGAAATGAAGGATGCAGGTTCAGGGACATCGCAGTCCTCACGACTGACATGGAGGCTTACCATGACATCATAAGCAGGATGTTCAGGAGCGCAGGCATATCCGCATTTATCGACTATAAGACTGAATTCAGGGACAACCTGCTTGTCAGGTTCATAATGTCCGCTCTGGCAGTATCTGCGGAAGGTCTTGATCATGAGAATGTGTTCGCTTTCTTAAAGACAGGACTGACAGGGATAGACAGGGACGAGATAGCGCTCCTGGAAAACTACTGCCTGGAGTTCAATATAAAGGGACGTGCAAGATGGGAAAGTGATTTTACCGCAAACCGTGAACTGCGGTCAGGCGCTTTTGCCTGGGACCTTTCCCGGATGAATGACATAAGGAAAAGAGCCATAAGTCCACTCATTCCATTCTTTGGCATGACATCGCGGGGAGAGAAGAGCGCAGCAGCTTTCTGCCTCAGCCTTAAGAAACTGCTTGAAGGCTACGATACAGCCGGACGCATTGATGAACTGGCTGCCGGGTTCGAAACTGCGGGAGAACTTACACTCGCTCTCCAGTACGGACAGATATACGGCAAGGTGACCGAACTCTTAGATAAGATCTCCGGCTTGCTTGGCGCTGAACGCATGACTGCCGCAGAATTTGCCGGCATGATGGAAAACGGCATTAATGAGATCAGGATCGGTATAATACCTCCGTCCCTTGATGCGCTTGTAGTGGGTGACCTTACAAGGACAAGGCTCGGTGACATCTCACATCTGTTCGTAATGGGAATGAACGACGGGCTGCTCCCTTCTGCGGGAAGCGGTTCATCCCTGTTTACCCAGCGCGAAAGAGAAATGCTGAGGGCCGATTTTGAGATCGCACCTACAGTGATGGAGAATCTGTATGTGCAGCGGTTTTATCTGGCCCTTGCATTTAATAAACCTGAAAAATGTCTGTATCTGACTTATTCATGCTCAACCTCTTCCGGTGAGCAATTGAGTCCTTCATGTGTATTTGAGGATCTGGAAGAACTGATCCCCTGCATGACTGAGATGACCGCTTCCATCCACAGACAGCATGATGACATTGTCTGGCGCGAGAGTGCGTTCAGGAAGGCATCTGCGGACCTCAGGTCAATGGCTAAAGGAGGCACAGCGGATGTCAGCGCTGTACTTGAATATCTTGCATGCGCTGAACCGGAAACGGTCAGACTGCTGCTCAGAGGAGCCACATTTACCAACAGGCAGAGCGTCCTTGACAGTCAGGTGGCGCTGGATCTGTACGGGGAAGTCCTGCAGGGAAGCGTCAGCAGATATGAGACATATTACATGTGTCCTTACAGGCATTTCCTGAATTACGGGCTGAGGCTTGAGAAGAGACGTGAGTATGAGGTGGAAGTCACGGATCTGGGAACGATATACCATGCCGCGCTTGAGGGATATTCCAACAGGATCCGTGAAGAGGGGCTGAGCTTCAGGACCATCAGTGATGATGACAGCCACAGGATCATTGAGGAATGTGTGACTGAGGCCATAGAAGGGATCGGAAATGACATTCTCAGCAGTTCTTCCCGCAATGAGCACTTTAAGAATCGTATTTCCCAGATATCGTCACGTACAACTGACATTCTCAGAGAGCATGTAAGAGCAGGTCTTTTTGAACCTGAAGCATTTGAGTTCTCATTTAAGGAAAGACTCTCTGACGATATCGTATTCAAAGGGATGATAGACCGCATAGACATCTATGATGCGGGTGACATGTTTGTTAAGATCATTGATTACAAATCAGGCAAAAAGAAGTTCAGCGTAAGGGACATCTATTCAGGACTTCAGCTCCAGCTTGTAGCATATGCTGACAGTGCCATAAAAGAGATCAAAAAGAAGAATCCCGGAAGAAATGTTGTCCCGGGCGGCATCTATTACTACCTGGTGAATGACAGGTATGTCAAACCTGAAGAGGCAGAAAAGAAATACCGGATGAGCGGACTCACCCTCGCTGAGAATGAAGTCATAAATGCCATTGACTCCGGACTGGGAACTGAAGGAAGGACGTCCAGCAGCATTATCCCGGTCTCTCTGACTAAGTCGGGTGCGCTTGATTCCAGGAG
>JAZOAJ010000391.1:0-2937 GCA_045595385.1 Lachnospiraceae bacterium
TTTTTGCTCTGCGCGGCAAGTATAAAAAGATAGGAGCGTTATTATGGCAGCAGTCGGTAATTCCAACATCATCACGCGAAAGTATCTGGATTCTCTCCTGATCGAAACGCGGTACATGAACTCAAGTGTAGCAGATCAGAGCATCTGTCTTTGGGGAGAACGATTCGATTCCCCGGTAATGACCGCTGCCCTCTCCCACCTGGATCATTTCATGTTTGAGGGAGCAACAGACATCTACGCTTCTGCTGCAGCAAAGACCGGAACTCTTCTCTGGCTCGGTATGGCTGATGACGACGAAGTCGAGCGCTGTGCAGCAAAGGGCGCAAAAATGATAGAGATCATTAAGCCTTATGCGGACAGGGACCTCATATACAGGAAAATCCGACATGCCGAGTCTTTAGGACTCCTCGCTGTCGGCATTGATATCGACCATCCATTCGCTGATGACGGGTCTTTGGATATCGTGGACGGCTACACCATGGCTCCTGTAACGACAAAAGAGCTTCAGGATCTCTGTGCCAGCACTTCCCTTCCTTTCATTGTCAAGGGTGTTTTGAGCGTATATGATGCGAATGAAGCTGTGAAGGCGGGCGCTGGCGGGCTTGTTCTTTCCCATCATAACAACCGTATCGAATATGCGCTTCCGCCGCTTGCCGCCCTGCCTGAGATTCGTTCGAAACTCAGCAGACAGGTACCGCTGTTTGTCGATGGCGAAATACAAACAGGTCTGGATGTTTTTAAAGCACTTGCCCTAGGCGCAACCGCCGTGAGTATCGGCCGTCCTTTGATGACGGCGATCAAGAACGGAAAGGAAGCAGGCATGTGTGAATATCTGTTAAAAGTCAGGAAAGAACTTGCCAAAGCGATGTCATACACTGGATGCACCAGTCTTGGCAAAATGGATCCCTCAGTAATTCATTTCACGTCAGAAATTTCTTCCAACTGAATCATTCTCGCAGGACCTAAAAAGGAAACATTCAAGGGAAAGAACAAGCCGGTCATAATAACAGAAGGCACTGCTGCTGAGACATCAGCCTCCCGGCAATCGTGACAACCTAGTAACTACAAACATAAAAGCGGCCGTGGAAAGGGCTTGATGACCAACACCCCCTCCACGGCCGCTTTGCGCTCATGCGCACAACTGAAAACATATTTCACCCGTTGCCAAGCTACATCAGATTACTTTTCAAGAAGACTTTCCATGCTGCATCCGAGAACTCTGGAGATACGGTAGAGGGCATCAGCGCTTGCCTTATTGATGTCCTTGTTCCGCTGCTCGTACATTTGGATCGAACGGAGCGTAACACCACTGCGTTTAGCAAGCTCGGCCTGTGTGCAGCCATAAGAACTGCGGATGCGTTTCAGATTGGTGTCCTTGAAATGCTCCCGAATCTTTTCATCTGCGATATCCACGAATTTCGAGATGTCCGCTTCGTGAAGCGTATAGTACATATTCGACAGATCTTCGTAGGAGAGGACCTTGAAAATGTCGCCGTAGCTTCTTGCGGAAAACCACTGATAGTAGCAGACCGCCCAGCCGATCCAATATTCCCGTGAACGGCCGAAGTGTTCCTGCGGCTTGGCTTCAAGCTGTTTGCCGGTTGATTCGAGCAGGACATCGGCCGCAATTTCAATCCCGCTTTTTCCTGCCAGGTAAGCGGGCTCGCCGTTTTCCATCCGTCTGCTGACGGAGCTTGCGGTAAAGAGTTTTATGAAATCTGCGCCGGAAATACGGCAGGTGTTGATTGCATAATCGAAAGCGTCTCCAAGCGCGGCCTGTGCCTTGCTAAGATATGTTTCTTGGTATGCTCGGGTCGTCATTTAAAACGCCTCCTCTGATGATGTCCTGGATATACAGGCCGTCGGATTCTTCTTCCAGGATATCCAGATAGTTTTGATTGGCTTCATCGTTTCTGGCTTTGCGCAGGACGTAGTACATGTCCTTTTCCGCTACCTCAAAGCCTTCGTATCTGATCTTAGAAAACGCGAACTTTGACTTGATGACGATCTGCTCTCCAAGTTTCCCAAGCTGCATGGCACGAGACAACTGCTCGATGGTGATAGCATTATTGAGGAAAGCCTCCGCATAGTCGAAGTAGGAGTCATCCGCCCTGTACCCGGTGATCAGGTCGTAGGCGTTCACGTTCACGCCGAAGTGCTCGATCAGGTATTGCTTCGCCCTCCTTGCGACGGGAGTCTTGATGCTGAACAGGCGGTGAGCCACGAGAACAGCCACCCAATTGAGGATCGTGTAATCCGGGCTGTTCAGGTTCAGGATATTCAGATACTCCGTGTCCAAGGTGTAGCGGTTCGCAAACCCGTCACTCAGCGAGGAGACGGCCCATTCCTTTGCAAGGTCGATGCTCTCGGTGCAATAGAAGCCCAGGCCGTAGTCGTTGTTCTTCCTGCCGAGTCCGAAGGTGGGAACCTCCACGATCTGCTTTGAACCGTGATAGACGGTAATCAGTTTGTCCATTGCGTAGCCCTCCATTCGCCTCGATTATATCACCACGGTGATATAAAGTCAACGGAAAGAGGCGGCGTCCTGAGGGCAAAATATCACCAAAGCGATAGCCAATGCTGCTGCAGTAGCCTGTAGCAAAGTTTCTAGATGGTTAGTACCTAAAAATACAACAGGTCGCTATTCCCGACTTCCCTTCCAGTTTCTCGATATCCAAATCTATCGCGATATAGCCGTCGACTTTTTCCCTACCTAAAAGTACTACCGTCTCGACGTGGCACGAGGAAACGATTTTGCTGTCACATAGTACATGCCCGTTTGCGGAAACATATCAACGGGTTTTTGGCCATTTTTAGCAGATAGGCGTTTGTGGGAACATATCATGTTCTTTTATATTTGCACTATTGAGCAGCAAAAGTAAGACAGCAAAGAGTCTTCTTTAACACGAAAAGTAAATAACTGAATAAAGGCGATAA
>JAZOAJ010000392.1:0-3282 GCA_045595385.1 Lachnospiraceae bacterium
GCTGGAGCTGGACACCCTCGGAGATCAGAAGACAGCCCTGTTCCTGATGATGTCCGATACCGACGGATCTTTCAACTTCCTGATCAGCATGATCTACACGCAGCTCTTCAATCTGCTCTGTGAAAAGGCGGATGATGTGTACGGCGGCAGACTCCCAGTCCATGTCCGGTGTCTCATTGATGAGGCAGCCAATATTGGCCAGATCCCGAATCTGGAAAAGCTGGTCGCAACGATCCGAAGCCGAGAGATCAGCGCCTGCCTGGTGCTGCAGGCCAAGTCACAGTTGAAAGCCATTTATAAAGACAACGCCGATACCATCATCGGCAACATGGATTCGCAGGTATTTCTCGGCGGTTCGGAACCGACGACCCTGAAAGATCTTTCGGAAGCGCTGGGCAAGGAAACGGTCGATACCTTCAATACTTCTGACACCAGAGGTAACAGTCCCAGCTACGGAACGAACGATCAGAAGCTCGGAAAGGACTTGATGTCAAAAGATGAAATATCGGTCATGGATGGCAGCAAATGCATTCTGCAGTTGCGCGGTGTCAGACCGTTTTTGTCGGACAAGTACGATATCACGAAACACCCAAACTATAAGTACACATCTGACTACGACAAGAAAAACACTTTTGACATTGAGAAGTACCTGAATCGACGAATGAAGTTAAGGGCTGAGGATGAGTTTGAAGTCATTAATACCTGAGGCGACTTTGAATCGCCTCCTACATAACAGTATTTAGGTTTTGGCGTTTGCGACACAGTTCACTGTTCTTTGTCCGTTTTCAAGTACCGACATGGAGCCGGGCCGGCGGATCAGAAGGAGCCCTCAGAAGAATGTCAGTCAGCAGAATAATCGCTTCATCCTCCGATAACTGGCTGTCCAGGATCCACTTGATAATAAAGGCAGCCATACCGGCGGATTGGAACTCATAATAAAGCCGCAGTTCCATGGAATCCTTTACCCCGAAAAAGGAGATCGCATTCGTCAGGTGCTGGCCGAACATCAGGTCTGTCATCTGCCTTAAGAACTGACCGTCATCACCTTTGAGCATGACATAGATGAGTTCTTTGACCTGCGAGATACCTTCGATGATGTGTTTCGCGTATAAGGCGACGGTATCCTGGCTGAGGTGGGATGCGTCCGGGACGATCGGAACCAGGGAATCGAGGATGTTTTCCGTAGCCCTTGCTACCATCTGCTCATACAGATCTTCCTTGTAGCCGTAGTGCTGATAGAAAGCATTGCGGCTTATTCCTGCTCTATCGCAGATCTCTTTTACTGTGATGGCCTTCAGCTCTTTTTCGCCCAGCAGCTCAAGGAGCGCATTTTGCAGCTTCTCCTGTGTTTTCATGATTCTGAGATCGGTAAAGTTCATAAACAAAAGTCCTTTCGCAGATAAATTACATATGTCACTGTATCCGATTTGTTCCGGGTGATTGTAAATTGAAATCAAAAGATGACAGATGTAATATAAGGGTACCACAAGTCATTGCGACTTACAACTCATTTACAGGAGGAACTTACGATGACATTCGATGAAAAAATCAAGGCACTCAATGATCTGGCACAGGCCTGGTATTCCACCTCCCAGGCAGACTTGATCCATGAAGCGATCTTCCGCGGTCAGGGACTTGGCAAATTTGCAGACCATTGCAAGGAAGAGGCAGAGGAAGAACTGGAAGAGGCAAAGAAGTGCACTGCAAGGATCATCGCTCTTGGCGGCAAGCCGGAGTTCGGATTCGTCCCGCAAGAGATCCATAACGATCCGAAGGAGCTGCTTGAGCAGTGGTATAAGGAGTTCACGGAGCTTGGCGGTATTGCCTCCATGAACCAGCTGGCTGCTTCCCTGACCGATGACGCCATCACCAGAAAGATGGTTGAAGAATTCGTGGAAGGCGAAGAAGAGCACTGCGGATGGGTCGCAAAACATCTCGCGATAATTGAGAAGCTTGGCTACGATAACTACCTTCTTGAGATGATGGATATTTAAGGAGACCGGCCATGGACTCTATCGGGAGCGGAAAGTACAAATGCGCAAAATGCGGCTATGTATATGATCCGGAAAAGGGAGATCCAAAACACGGAATAGAAGCGGAAACGAAATTTGAAGACCTGCCGGATGACTGGAAGTGCCCGCGCTGCCGTAAAGACAAGGATCTGTTCAGACCGGTCTGAGAAAGGATATTACCTATGGAAATCAAAGCAGTTAAATTCAGAAAAGACGGTTTTTACTCTCAGGCACTCGCTTTCGGCGGAGAAGAAGGGCCGGATAAGTTCGATGCAAAGCTCCGCTACAGGGGCAGCCTGCAGAATTACCTGATCGACACCGGTGACGAAGTGATCCTGGTTGACACCGGATATCCGGAAAGCGTTCCCGTGGAGCTGCCGGATGAGAACAGCATGGCCTTTACCGGCAAACTGATCTCCGGATATACAGAGGCTTTCAAGGCGCTTGGCTATAAGCCGGAGCAGGTAACCCGGATCCTGCTTACGCATAAGCATGCAGATCATTCCGGATGCGTGAAGGACTTCCCGAATGCAAAGATCTATGTCAATGCGGATGAGCTCGGAGCCGAGGAATTGAAGGGCGTAGAGAATCTCGTACCCGTGAAGTTTACGGACGGCGCTTACTACAACTTCTTGGAGAGCCAGAAGATTCGTGATGGGATCTATTTCATCAAGGCAAAGGGCCATACCAATGGCAACAGTATTGTGGTAGTGGAGAAAGACGGCCTGTTCTATATGCTTCACGGAGACATCACCTATGTAGATGAAGCGCTTTACGCTAATAAGCTTTCCGTTGTCTTTGAGGATGTGAAAGCGGCAAGAGAAACGCTGGACCACGTGCGTGAATTCATACGGAACCATCCGACAGTATACTGCGGCACCCATACTCCCCAGGGCTATGAAAACCTGGAAGCAAACCGCGTAATGGATCTGGACCACCCGGTGGAGACGATCTTTGAAGAGTACGATTTCTCCAACCAGGAAGCAACTGGGAAATACGTTTGTTCTGTATGCGGCTATGTCTATGATCCCGCAGAGCATGACGGTGTTGCCTTTGAGGACCTGCCCGACGACTGGAAGTGCCCTCGGTGCAAACAGCCGAAGGAAAAGTTCAACAAGGCATAAGGAGAAACGGGAAATGCTCGAAATCGGAACAAAAGCACCGGAGTTTTCATTGCCGGATCATACCGGGAAGATGCACAGCCTTTCAGGATATAAGGGGAAAAAGGTAATCCTGTACTTCTATCCTGCGGACATGAGCCCGGGATGCA
>JAZOAJ010000393.1:0-2400 GCA_045595385.1 Lachnospiraceae bacterium
GATTCATGAGAATATCGAAGCCTTCGGCGGCGATCCCGGCAATGTGACGATTTGGGGTGAATCCGCCGGCGCCGGAAGTGTGACGCTGCTGCCGCTGATCGAAGGGTCTCATGAGTATTTTCAGCGTGTTATCGCCCAGAGCGGTGCCCCTGTGTTCACACGGTCCACAGAAGAGGCCATAGCCTGCACCAATGAAGTGATGGATATCCTCGGGTGCAAAACTGTTGCCGAACTGCAGGACGCGGATGTCGAGAAGGTCTTAAAGGTATGTGCCGCGAAACTTGGACTGCGCGTATTTCCGGAGCGGGACGGCAATTTACTGCCTTCCGACCCTTATGAGGCCTACATAAACGGAGCTGCGAAGGATCTGGAGATCCTTCAGGGATGCAATAAGGATGAAATGGGTTATTTCATATGCGGCTTTGGCCTTAAACCGTACACTGCCTGGGCTGCCGATCGTAAGGCGAAAAAGCTGAGTCAGTTGACAGAGGAAGAGAAGGCACTGGTGGAGAGTTACTGCAAAGAGGCAAGGGATGTGACCGAAGAATACTCCAGCACCAGCCGCCTGTTTGATCAGATCGGATTCATTGCACCGCTGTACAGGCTGTCGGAGAACCAGACGATGGCCGGCGGCAAGTCCTACACCTATTTCTTCACGCCGGAATCGGATGCCCCGCTGATGAGGTGCGGGCATGCGGAAGAGCTTCCAGTGGTATTTAAAACGCCTCAAGAAAATGGGCGGAAACATGATGAAACCTTCTCAAAGACCATGCGCAAGATGTGGGTTCAGTTCGCCAAGACCGGCAATCCGTCCCTCAGCGCGGACATATCCCCCGACGGCAAGGCGCATGAGTGGCCGCTGTACGACCTGGAGAACAAGTATGTGATGGTCTTCGATGAATTCAATATTCACCCGGAAAAGGAATCTGAGAGAAAGATCGTTGACTGGGACAGGACCTATTTCCTGACAAAGTACTATTGCTTCTAAGCTATCAGCAATAGTGCCTGGACGTGGGAAAGCCAAAGGGCACTGACAGACGTGAACACCAAGATAGGAGGTATTTTAGATGAACAGAATAAAGCGAATCATGCTGATAGCATTATTGAGTGTGTTATGCATATGCTGCTGTAGTGTATGTAATGCAAATGGGATTCCGGCGGACAGGATCATCAAGAACGCAAAAATATTCACTGCGGATAAGGAAAAACCGCTGGCCAGCGCGCTTGTTGTGAAGGATGGAAAGTTCCTGTATGTTGGCGATGAGGACGGCCTTTCTGAGTATGAGGGAGAGGTCACGGATCTTGAAGGAAAATTCATCATGCCCGGCATAATAGACAGCCATGCCCACGTTACCTTTCCCGTCGCATTTGAATATGCAGATATGGGGAAGTACATTGAAGGCAGCAGCAAACAGGAATTCATGGAAATCATGAAGGACTATATCAGCAAGAATCCCGGTGAGAAATGTTACAGATTTCGTCTGAAAAAACAAAATCTGCATGGAGAGGATATTACAAAGGAAGATCTCGATGCGATCTGCCCGGACAGCGAGCTCATGATTCAGGAAGCGGAAGGACACAGCGTATGGGTAAACTCCAGGATTCTCGCACGGCACAACATTACAGACGACACGCCTGATCCTATCCCCGGACTGAGTTATTATGAGCGTAAGGACGGGCATCTGACAGGATTTATCATTGAGGGAGCGGCAGAGATGCCTATTATTCTCGATGGCGCCATGGAACTGACCGATGAGCAGATTGATTCGGAATTGCAGCGCTGGATCGATTTTTGCGTAGAATATGGCATCATCGGCGTTTTTGATGGAGGAATTCCCGGGTATCCTGAGTTCCATGAGAAGGTCTACAAGCGCCTGCTTGAGCTGGACAAGCAGGGAAAACTGCCGGTCTATATTGATGGATGCTACGTGTTTTTGGCACAGTGGCAGGCAGAAGAAGGCCTGGAAGAACTGACACGCTTCCGACGTGAGTATAACTCGGAGCATCTGAAGGTACATACCATGAAGGCTCTTCAGGATGGTACCTGGAAGATCCATACAGCAGTCATGACCGAGCCCTATGAAGATACTCATACGATGGATGCTTCCAATGCTTTTTCCAAAGAAGAGCTTGCTGAACTTCTTATCAAGTTCAATAAAGAGAATCTGGATATGCATCTGCACACAGTAGGCGATCTTGCATCCCGCACGGTTCTGGATGGCGTAGAACTGGCCAGAAAAGAACTGGGTGACGACTTCCATACGACAGTTACCTGCTCTCATCTGGAGATTCAGGATGACGCGGATCTGGATCGTTTTGCCGAACTGGGGGTTGTAGCGAATTATACACCCTGGTGGCACAGTGACATTATAGAGGACTTTACCCCTGTGCTTGGCGAAG
>JAZOAJ010000394.1:0-8059 GCA_045595385.1 Lachnospiraceae bacterium
GTATTATCTCAGAGGAGGGAACAGGGTTGAAAAGAAATTCCCTGACGCCTAAGCGCATTGCTTTCTGCGCAAGCTTGAAATCCTCGTTGTCCTCCATGAGAACGAATTCCGCAAGAAGACCATGTCCGTGTATCCTCTCAATGATCTCGATCCCTGTAAGACCGGGAAGATTGTTGGAGATAAAAACAAGATCCGGGCGTATTTTTAATATCTCACCCATGGCTTTTATCCCGTTGTCTGCAAACCCGACTATCTTATAATCGAATTTTGACCAGTCAACAATGGAGCGGAAAGCCGATATGAAATTAGGGTCGCCGTTAGCAACAAAAACTGTACGCATTTTTTACTCCTTCCCATCCAAAACTTTACACCATTTATCCAAAAAATTAAACCCCTTATTTTAAATAAATGAGGAGGGTGATTTTTGATGTGAGGCAGGAAATACGAAATACATGGGTGACATTTTTTGGTTTTGCCGTGTCAAAAAATGAGACTTATCCTCAGTTTATTGACAGCCATTTATTATAATTTATAATGAGTATGGCTGATAATGTACCTTTATGTCCTGTTTTACTTAGAAAATAAAGGCTTTTCATATCAGATTCAGGGACAAAATATTTAATTAGATTAGGAGGTTTTTGGTATGGATATTCTGGGATATTACGCTTCTCAGAGCGAATTCACAGATCCCGGTCAGTTCGCCGCACGCTACGATGAGATACCATCATCGGTCGACGGCATCTGTCAGACCATCCGCGGAGTCATGCTTGACTTTATGGACCGCTGGAAACATCCCATCCAGAACGAGCGCTGGCTTGAGACCAGCATCCGTTATGTTGATGAGATGATCGAGGCCATCAGGCTTCTTGACAAAAAAGCTGACAAGATCTTTACAGAGCGCCCTGCTGAAGCAAAGATGATGGCATCATCAAGCCACTTTGCCGGTCTTGCTGTTTCCATCCTCCGCGCAAAAGGGATACCTGCACGCAAGAGAGCAGGTTTTGTACCTTCCGGAGAATTCTTCAAAGAGTATGGTATCGAAGGCAAGTTCATGGCATATGATGTGGTTGAATACCATGAAGGCGGAGAGTGGAAGGTCTTGGACGTAGAAGGCAGAGGTGATGGCTTCATTTCAGCTGCCAAGGCTTATACAGACTGCCGCAATGGTGCTGATGCTTCTCTCTATTATGATGATGAGAACAACGGCATGGATGTTCTGGCTGCAGTACTTGTCCACGATCTTGATGCATGCGCAAAGAACGAGATGCTCACCTGGGACCGTTACGGCCTGTGCTGCCCCGAGAGCGAGGCTGACTGGGCTGTTCTTGACAAGGTCGCAGCTCTTCTTGCATCAGATGATAAGAATGTTGACGCTATTGACGCCATTTACAAAGAGGAAAAGGGACTTCGTGTACCACGTGTGATCTTCTGTGATTCTCCGCTTGTGCCTCCTCACAAGATGGTAACAAGAGTAATAGAGTAGGTTGTATAAATGTCACAGACTTTTGAAGAACTCAATCAAAAAGCCATAGATCTCATGGAAAAAGGTGACCTGGAAAGCGCTGTTAAGGCTTCAAAAGAAGCTGCTCAGGCTGCAGAGGCTGCAGGAGATGACTCAGTTAAGCTGCTCAGTCTTTCAAATCTTTCCCAGGTTCAGCAGAGTGCCGGTGATTTTGAAGGCGCGGAAGAGACGCTGACAAAAGCGATCGAACTCAGCCGCAGCATAAACGGTGACTCCAACGAGACTGCCGATCTGATAGGAAACCTTGCTGTCATGTATTCATACTGCAAAGAGTATGAGAACGCAGAACAGGTATTCCGTGAGGAGCTTGAGATGCGCGACAGGGTCGGAACTGATCACCGGGGAGTTGTGCAGGCTCTTCAGGGGCTGGCAGAATGCCAGATGGAACTCCAGAATCCCCAGGGAGCTGTTGATTACCTCGATCAGGCAGTTTCAGTCATTGAGAACATGGAAGGCAAAGATAGCACCAATATAGCGCCTCTGCTTGTAAATAAAGCGGTGGTCTTCACCAGGTCTTATGAATACGAGAAGGCAGGCGAATCCCTCCGCGCAGCCCTCAGGATCTATGAAAAGGAACCCGGGCCCGATCATCCGGTATTTGCCGACACACTGGCAAGGCTGGCCGAGACATATGAGGGAAGAGGAGCTTTCGGCCCTGCGGAATCGCTTTATTCACAGGCTGTACAGATCCTGACAAACGTTCTTGACAAGAACGATCCCGAGATCGGCAGAAAGATGGAAAATCTTGCCCAGCTCTATATCAGGTCGGGACAGTATGAGAAGGCGGAAGAGCAGTTCAGGAATGTCATCTCTGTCTATACAGCCGCTTATGGCAGGGAAAACGCAGACACTGCCCAGGCTCTTAATGATCTCGGAGAGGTTTACCTTGCAAGAGAGAAGACAAATGAAGCTTTTCCGGTGCTGAACGAAGCCCTTGAGATCCGTGAAAAGATCTTCGGGAACGATCATCCGGCTGTGGCACAGACACTTAACAACATTGCAGTCCTTCATGAGAACAAAGGTGAGTATCAGAAATCAATACCTCTTCATGAAAGAGCTCTTGAGATCAGAAAATCTGTATTTGGCGAGGATCATCCCGCCATCACGCAGAGCCTTGAGAATCTAGCGGCTGCCTATAACGGGACCGGCAGGTTCCAGGAAGCCGAAGATCTGCTCAGAAAGTCTGTTGACATCTGGCAAGATTACGTGGGAGAAGACAATCCCGCAACAGCTCAGGCCCAGATAAATCTGGCAACAGTGCTTTTCCAGAGATCAAAATTCAGGGAAGCACAGAGGGTCATGAGCAGAGCAAAGGATGTAATGGAAAAGCATTTCGGACAGGGACACCCCGAGATGGCGCTTCCTTACAAAGCCCTCGCAGCCATTGCAAAGAAATTAAACAACAAGGCAGACGAGGACAGATATGCCGCACTGTTCAATGAATGTGAAAAGAACAGGAAAGCAGCGGCAAATGATACGACAAGCAACAAATAATAAAACGAGAGGTAAATGAAATGGCCAAAACAGGTACATTCACAACATTCAAAGGCACGGGCTATTCAGCATTCTGCAATGGCTCACACGTTGCCGCTGTTGATGTTAAGGATGGAAAGATCCTGCGTATCAGACCTTTCAGGTATGACTGGCTCTACTCAAACGAGCACATCAACCCCTGGAAGATCGAGGCACGCGGGAAAGTACTGCCCGGACCGGACAAATCATCATGCGGACCTTTTGGTATCACCTGGAAGAAGAGTATTTACTCCAAGAACAGGATACTGTACCCGATCAAGCGAGTTGACTGGGATCCCCATGGTGAGAGAAATCCTCAGAACAGAGGTATCAGCGGATATGAGAGGATCTCATGGGATGAGGCTCTTGATCTGATCGAGTATGAGATCAGACGTATCATTGATACATATGGTTCATGGGCAATCTTCGCACAGGGCGACGGACACGGCGAGACCAAGATGGTCCACGGTCCTCACGGCTGCCAGTTCAAGCTCCTTGAGCTTCTTGGCGGCGCTACTATCCAGATCAGAAATGCCGACTCATGGGAAGGCTGGTTCTGGGGAACCAAGCATTTCTGGGGCGGCGAGCCTTTCGGACTTTATCCGAACTGCTCAAATCTTTATAACGACGTATGCAAGAACAGCGAACTGCTCCTGTTCGAGGCATGCGACCCCTGCACAACAACACGTGGTTTCAACTCAGGTGACCAGGTCAGCCGTTTCATGCTGTTCTTCAGGGATATCGGTATTGAGGTCATATATATCTGCCCCGATGTCAACTACGGCGCAGCTGTATTCGCTGACAAGTGGATCCCTGTAATACCTAATACCGACCCGGCACTTCATCTCGCAATTGCTTATACATGGCTCAAAGAGGGTACATATGATAAAGATTATCTTGATACCCACTCGATCGGTTTTGAAAAGTTCGCGGCATACGTGCTCGGTGAGGAAGACGGCATCCCGAAGACTCCTGAATGGGCTTCGGAAAGATGCGGCGTTCCTGTACGTATCATCAAGGCTCTTGCAAGACATTGGGCAAAGAAGAACACCACAATAGTACACGGCTTCGGCGGACCTTACATCAGAGGACCTTATTCTTCAGAGGTTGCCCGTATCGAAGGCTGCGTGCTCGGCATGCAGGCTCTCGGTGCACCCGGAAGACATTCATTCTCACTCAACAACCGTGCCGTATTCGGATCAGAAGATCATCCGGTTGCACCTCCTACACCGTGCTCGATCATGCATGATCCGCAGCTTAACGTACGTGCTGCTTACACCGGCTACAATCCGTTCCCGTGGAACGGACTTCCCCGCCAGTGCATTCCTGAGACCATGGTCCATGATGCCATCCTCAAAGGACACTTTGAGATCTATGGCTCATCACTTCAGGTCACACCTGCACGTGAGCAGTTCATCAAGTACAAATATCCTGCACCGGGATGTTCACCGATCCACATGATGTGGTCAGACACTCCGTGCCTCATGACCTGCTGGAATGATTCAAACTCAACAGCGAAGGCATTCAGGCATCCGTCGATCGAGTTCATCCTCGTACAGCATCACAAGATGGAGAATGACTGTCTGTTTGCAGACATCGTTCTTCCTGTAAACACTAAATTCGAGGAAAGAGACATAGCTGACGACCGCGAGTCCGCAGCATATGACCTTATCTACATCGAGGAGAAATGCATCGAGCCTCTTGGCGAGTCTTACTCAGACTACGAGGTAGTATGCAAGATCGCTGAAAGGCTTGGCCTTCTTGAAGAGTACACCGATGGCGAGTCCGTAGATGACAAGATCAGGAAAGGCTATGACAACTCAGGTGTTCCCGAGCTCGGAATGTGCTCATTCGAGCAGCTTGAGGACAAGGGATATTTCGTTGTTCCTACAGATCCAGAGTGGGACAAATATCTTCCGGGCATGTACGAGTTCTATCTGGATCCCAGAAAGAACCCGCTTGAGACTCCTTCAGGACTTCTTGAGTACGAGAGCATTGACCTCAAGAGGTACTTCCCGGATGACCAGGAGAGGCCTCCTGTTCCTCATTATGTTGAAGTATCTGAGTTCCATGACGAGCGCCAGAACGGCGAGAGAGGAAAGAAGTATCCGCTTGTTGTCATCTCCAACCATCCCCGTCACAGGACTCATGCAAACATCGACGATAACGAGTGGTTCCATGAGATCGTTACAAGCAAGGTCCGCGGCAAGGACGGATATCTGTACGAGCCCTGCTGGCTGCATCCCAAGACAGCTGCAGAGCGCGGCATCAAGACCGGCGACATCGTTCAGGTATTCAATGAGCGCGGTATCGTTCTCTGCGGCGCTTATGTAACCGAGAGAGTCATCCCCGGAGCTGCTTATATCGATCACGGAGCAAGAGCTGATTTCATCGTTCCCGGATATCTTGACAGAGGCGGTGCGATCAACCTTATCTCTCCTCACAACACTACTTCCAAGAACGCAGCCGGAATGGTCTGCTCAGGATTCCTTGTTGACGTTCAGCCGTTCGACATCGATGAATGCAGGAAGAAATATCCTGATGCTTTTGACAAGCCTTATGATCCTGATTCAGGTCTTGTATTCGAAAGAGTACTGGCAAAGAACATCAGAAGAGAATACTAGGAGGAGAAAAAATGGGTAAAAAGATTTTATTGATTGACATAACCCGCTGTAACGGATGTTACGGCTGCCAGGTTTCATGCAAAGATGAGCATGTAGGCAATGACTGGTCTCCCATAGCTAAGCCTCAGCCCAATACGGGTCATTTCTGGTACAGGATCACCGAAACTGTTCAGGGACAGCTTCCCAAGGTACGTGTCCACTACATGCACTTAATGTGCCAGCACTGTGACAACTGCCCGCTTCTTGAGAAGTATCCGAACTGTGTATACAGAACTGAGGAAGGCATGGTCATCATCGATCCCGATAAGTCCTTCGGTAAGATGGAAATGGTCCATGACTGCCCGTACGGCACCGTATTCTACAACTCCAATCTGATGATCCCCCAGAAATGTACCGGCTGTGTACATCTGCTCAGGGATGAGACATGGGTTGACGGAGTTCCGAGATGCGTACAGTCATGTCCTGTTGACGTTTATACATTCGGCGACGAGGATTCACCGGAGATCCAGGAAAAGCTTGCTACAGGCGAGTATGAGACATACCGTCCTGAGCTGGGCCTTAAGACTCATGTATTCTACAAAGGCCTTCTTAACAAGTTCTTCATCGCAGGTGATGTATACGATCCTGTTCCCGATGAAGTCATCGAAGGAGCAAAGGTAACACTCATCAACGCTGAAGGAAAGGAAGTTGCCACTCAGGAAACTGACTGGGCAGGCGATTTCAACTTCCACAGGAACGAGCCGGGCATCTATTCCGTAAGGATCGAAGCAGACGGATATGAGACACAGCTCATCGAGAACATCGATGCTACTGAGAAAGATCTCAATATCGGCAGCTTTGCAATGAAGAAAGCCTGAGGCAAATGTATATTACCGGGAACGGCCATTGGTTCGGACCGTTCCCGGGACATGCCGCTTTGGCGGCGTGGCAGTTTATAAATCTAAAGTAAGATGAAAGGGACAAATATGTACGAAGAAGACAAAGTAGGTAATGGTATCAAACTCCCCGGAGTTGAGCTTGAGCCTGGTGAAAAAGTTTTCACCAACTGTGCTATCGGCGGTGCTGTATTTGTACATGTCAAAGATGGAGTGATCACAAAGGTCCGTCCCATGATCTTTGGTGACAATGACACCAAGCCATGGACCATCAAGGCAAGAGGACATGAATTCACACCTCCGAAGAGAACCTCCCTCGGAAACTATGTCTGCACACAGAAGGGACGTATTTACGCTGAGAACCGTATCCATTATCCCATGAAGCGTGTTGACTTCAGCCCTGAGAACAGGAACGTACAGAACCGTGGAAAATCAGGCTACGAGCGCATAACATGGGATGAGGCATTTGACCTTTTAGAGTCAGAGATCAAGCGTATACATGCAACATATGGAAAAGCTGCGATCACTGCTTCAACCGGTTCACATGCTGATTTCGGTCTGCTGCAGTATAAGATGGGTCCGTTCGGACGTTTCTGGAACATGCTTGGCTACTCAACGCTTTCAGACAACCCTGACTCATGGGAAGGCTGGCACTGGGGCGCTACACACGCATGGGGATATTTCTGGAAGCTCGGTATCTCAGATAACTTTGACATGCTCGAGGAAGCTCTTAAGCATACAGAGATGCTCGTAATGTGGGGCGTTGACCCTAACACCTCCGCAGGCGGATACAACGGACAGGACGGATGCCGCTGGAGATGGTGGTGCAAGGAACTTGGAATGAAGATGGTCTTCATCGATCCCTGGTGCAACTATACATGCGCTACATGGGGTGACAAGTGGCTTGCTCCTTATCCCGGAACTGACGCTGCAATGGCGGAGGCCATCGCATGGGTCTGGATCACAGAGGATACATACGATCACTGGTTCGTTGACAACAAGTGCTACGGATTTGATGAATTCAAGGATCACATCCTTGGAAATGAGCCGAACGGCTATGCCCGCACACCTGAATGGGCAGAGACCAAGTGCGGCGTAAAGGCCCGTGACATCTACGCTCTTGCACGTGAGTGGGCTGTAAAGAAGACAATGCTCGGAACAGCTTCCATCTACGGTGTATCAGGAGCATGCCGCCAGCCTTACGCTACAGAGTGGGCAAGGCTCATGGTATTCCTGCTTGCAATGCGCGGACTCGGAGCTGACGGATGCAACACATGGGGCGGCGCTTCAATGGCTCCTCCGATGGACATGTCATTCAGATTCTTCGGTTACTCTGATGTCGGCTGGGATACATTCGGCATTGTTGCAAATGAGCAGGCTCAGAACACTGTTAAGCAGAAGACATACCGTATCCTTCTTCCCGAGTGCGTCATGAACGACAAGACAGAGTGGATCGGTGAAGGATTCTGCGGAATGTCACTTGAGCAGCAGATCTCCAGGAACGTATGTCCGCTTCCTAAGGAAGA
>JAZOAJ010000395.1:0-5217 GCA_045595385.1 Lachnospiraceae bacterium
CAGCCGAGTCAAGCGCAACATAGATAGGAATGTCACCGATGATCTCAATCTTGTTTTTATGAGCATACTCTTTGAGCGCTTCCCACTGCGAGTAAAAGACATACTGGAGAAAAGTATAGAAACGGACATCTTTTTCAAGCATCTGTCTGTACTTTTCTGTTGCCCCGTGCTTTCTGAGCCTTATGTCTTCATCCGGCCAGTCAAGCCAGGCGGCCATCTTGAAATGCCTTTTTACAGCCATGTAAAGAACATAGTCACCAAGCCATGGCGTGGACTCTGCAAACGCTTTGATCTTATCAGGTTCACGCTCCCAGCACCTTTCAGATGCCTTTTCCAAAAGAGGGAAACGGTTGTTGTAAAGGATCCCGTAATCAACAGAGTCTGTTTTATTTCCCCAGTCAACTGAATTTATCTCACCGCGGGTTAAAAGGCCGTCTTTTTCAAGCATGTCCAGGTCGATGAAATAAGGGTTGCCGGCAAATGTGGACGGGCTCTGGTACGGGGAATCCCCATAACTGGTAGGTCCTACCGGGAGTATCTGCCAATAGGATTGTTTTGCCTTTGCAAGAAAGTCTATGAAATTGAATGCTTCTTTTCCCAGTGTCCCTATTCCGTAAGGTGAGGGAAGTGAGAATATCGGCATCAGTATGCCGCTGCTGCGTTTCATTTTTATCCTTTCACTGCTCCTGCCGCAACACCCTTGATGATGTATTTCTGGCAGAACAGATAGAATATGATAACAGGTATAATGCTTAAAAGTATCAGTGCCATTGTGGCGCCAAGATCTACAGTGCCGTAGCTTCCTTTCAGATACTGGATGTGGATCGGTATCGTCCTGTATTTGTTGATGTCAAGTACGAGTACAGGAAGCAGATAGTCGTTCCATACCCACATGATCTCAAGTATGCCGACTGATATCATGGTAGGGCGGAGCATCGGGAATACCACTGAGAAGTATGTGCGGATAGGTCCGCAGCCGTCTATTGAAGCGGCTTCTTCTATCTCCAGCGGTATCGATTTGACAAATCCGACGAACATGAATATGGCTAGTCCGGCGCCGAATCCCAGGTAAACGACCGGTATTGTCCAGGGAGTGTTCAGATGCAGTCTGTCAGCAGTTTTGGACAGTGTGAACATTACCATCTGGAACGGCACTACCATTGAGAATACGCAAAGGTAGTAAACTATCTTGCAGAATGTGGAATTGACCCTGGCGATGTACCATGCCGCCATGGAAGTGAACAAAATGATGAGTATGGTGGATGCGATCGTGATGAATACGCTGTATGCCACACTCTTCCAGAACGGATAGTTACCGAAGGTCATTCCTGTTATGAAGTTATTGAAGCTTGCCCAGCTTTCTGCGGTAGGCAGAGCAAATGTTTCCGTTTTAACAAAAGTGTTCTGCTTGAAGGAGTTGATCAGAACGGAAACAACAGGCAGTACGTAGATTATGCATATGACCGCCAGCACTACCGAAAGGACAGTTTTGCGGCGCTTTTCCGCAATGAGAGTCTGTTGCTTTGTCATTACTGCTGCACCTCCCTCTTACGTGTGTATGCCAGCTGCAGAAGTCCGAGAGCTGCAACCAGTATGAAGAACAGCACTGCCTTGGCCTGTGCGGTTCCGTGTGAAATAGAAGCGTTGCCGTAGAATGTATTGTAAATATTGAGCGCCAGCATTTCGGTCGTCTTTATGGTTGAACCGTCGGGCTGGATGATGAACGGCTGACCTGCGGTGAGTGCCAGGTTCTGGTCAAACAGTTTGAAACCGTTTGTCAGTGAAAGGAATGTACAGATCGTGATCGAAGGCATTACGTTAGGAATGGTGACCTTCCAGAGTGTCTGCCATTTTGTTGCGCCGTCGATCTTTGCCGCTTCGATCATGTCCTCAGGGACCGCCTGAAGACCGGCAATATAAATGATCATCATGTATCCTATCTGCTGCCAGCACATAAGGATTATCAGACCCCAGAAGCCCCAGGTGGAATTCTGAAGGATCGATGTACCGAACTTTGAAAGTATGCCGTCAAAGATCATGGACCAGATGTAGCCCAGAACGATACCGCCGATAAGGTTCGGCATGAAGAATACCGTCCTGAACAGGTTGCTGCCTTTAATGCCCTGTGTGAGAGCGTAAGCAACCGCAAATGCAAGGATGTTGATCAGCAGCAGGCTTACGATCGCAAAAAGGGCAGTGTAGCCGAATGCATGCATGAAGCTTTTATCCGTAAAAGCTTCAAGATAGTTTTTAAATCCGTTAAACTGTGCATCAGATGTCAGCCTGAATTCACAGAATGACAGATAGATGCCCTGGATGAATGGCCATACAAAGCCGATAATGAACGCTGCGATGACAGGTCCCAGGAACAGCCATGACCATCTTCTTATGGGAGTGCGGAAAAAGTAGGCAATCCCGGATTTCTTCTTCAAGTAAAGCCCCCCCTCCTGAAAAAGAACGGGACGGACGGTCTTTCCGTCCGCCCCGCATTGTGTTTAAGTAACTTTAAGAGCTGAATAAGGATCTCTCTTATTTATTTGCTGCTGCGTACTGTACTGCCCAGCCGTCTACGAAAGCGGTCTTGACAAGCTCCCAGTTAGCATCGCTCTGATCTGCGCAGTAAGCGTTAAGGGCAGATACGAGAGCTGCACGGTACTCGTCAACGTTAGGCTGATAGTTGGTAGCCCAATCCATTACATAGCATCCGTCAGCTGTATAAGCTGCAGCATCGTTAAGGAATCCGTTGGAGCTTTCAGGAGCGCTCTTGTAAGGGATGATTCCGAGCTCATCAACGAGCATCTGTGAAGCTTCGGGATCGGTTACGAGCCATACCATGAAGTCCATGGTTGCCTGCTGATCAGCCTCTGAAGCCTTGGCGTTGATAGCCCAGCAGTTCTCAGTACCGCAGTTAAGGCCGGCTTTCTCTTCGCCTGCAACTCCGCAGTAGTAAGGGATCATTGTTGCATTGGGAACTGCTTCTGATACAGCAGCATACTCCCAGGAACCGTTTACAAAGAATGCAGCCTTGCCCTCTTTGAATTCTGCTTCAGCATCATGTCCGCCTGTTGCGAGATCCTTGGGATCTGTAAGGCTGTTGTTGATGCAAAGATCGAACAGGTTCTTGTAGTTCTCCATGTAGTTACCGGTCAGGCTTGCAGGGCACTCTGTCCAGACTGCACCTGCCTCACGCTCCTCGTATACATACTCGAGGTTAGCCATGTGGCCTGTGAATCTCCAGCTTGATGAGCTGTCCATGTCTGATGATGAGAATGCATCGAATCCGAGTTCAGCTGCACGTGCATGGATGTCTTCAGCAACTGCCTTAAGGCCGTCAAAGTTCTTGATCTCATCCATTGAATGGCCTGCCTGCTCGATCAGGTCAGGGTTAACGATGATACCATAGCACTCATAGCAGTAGCCGATGGATACAAGCTTGCCGGTGTCGTCATACAGGTTGTAAGCGTCTGTGTTAAGCTCATTTGCGATGGCTGTGCCTGTAAGATCAAGAGCATAGTCCTTCCACTCCTTGACGCCTGCCTGGTTGCCGATAACAAACAGTGTAGGCGGAGCAGACTTGTCCATCTCTGATGTAAGGGTCTGGCTGTAGGTTCCGCTTGCTGCGGTAACAACCTTGACCTCAACGCCCTTGTCCTCTTTGTACTTCTTTGCAATCTCCTGAAGAGTCTCATCCAGTTCAGGCTTGAAGTTCAGCCAGTAAACGGAACCCTTCTTGGATCCGCCGCCGCAGCCTGCAAGCAGTGAAACTGCCAGGATCGCTGAAAGCAAAACAACTAAAAGTTTCTTCATTTTCATTTCCTCCTTTAATAGTTATCACACTATTTTTGGTTTGATTTTCCGGATATATCCGGTTATATTTTTAAAGAGCATCTGCTCTTAAAAATCACTTTGGAGCTCTGGCTACAGTACCTCCCACGCGCAGATCAGCATCCAGTATTATCTGGCGGTGGGGAGATTTTCCTTCGATCACATCTATTATCGTCTCTGCCGATCTCTGCCCGAGGGTTTCACTTGGCTGGGTCAGGGTAGTCAGGGTCGGCACTGTAAATCTCGACATTGAAAGCCCGTCGATCGATATTACCGAGATGTCGTCCGGTATCCGCCTGCCATGCTCACATATAGCTTTCATCCCTGCTATGGCCAGTGAGTCGGCAATCGCGAACAAGGCTGTGAACTTCACATTGCTCTCCAGCAGGGCGTTCATTTTCTGATATGCTGCGTCCAGGTTGTATGCACCTGTTTCACATATGAGATCTTCTTTGAGCTTTATTCCCGCTGATTTAAGAGCGTCGCAGTATCCGGCAAAACGGAGCTGTCCTATGGAACGGTCCTCTCTGTCATTAAGGAGTATGGCGATCTTTTTGTGGCCGTTTCTAATGAGCAGATTTACTGCATTGGCAGCCTCGGCCCTGTCATCTATGGAAACTGATGAACAGACATCCTTGGGCAGACTTCCGAAATGGTTTGTAAATGTGCAGCACAGGGCAGGGATCCCTAGTGAATTCAGGCGTTCCTGCTCATAGTCAAACTTTCCGCCGAGGAAAATGATCCCGGCAAGCCTTTTGGAACGGGCGAGGGAAGCGCCGATCGATACTTCATCTGCCGTATCGGGTATGTGCCGTATGGACATTGAATATCCCCGCTGGTTGATGGTGTGCTCGATGGCCTGCACTATCGGAGTGAAGAACGGGTTACCGCCTCCGCGTACTATCACACCTATGTTTGCTGATGATGTGCTCACGAGGGACCTTGCGCTGTTATTGGGAACGTAATGAAGCTCTTTTATCGCTTCCAGGATCTTTGCCCTTACGTCACTTCTGACATCAGGCCGATCGTTCAGTACGCGTGATACCGTGCTGACAGAAACGCCACAGTATTCAGCTACATCCCGGATCGTCATGTTAATGCCTTCTTTCTTATGAAAGTATCAAGATCATATTATTCAGACAAATTCCCGGTAGCGTTCCCGACATCGTTCCCGGTAACGTTACCGAAAAGGTAACTGAATTATGCCATAGCCTGTACATAAGTCAATAACGCTAAATAGTTTTCTACCATTAAGACAAAAATCAGACATGGGATTTGTGCATATTGACTTGCGAAGAAAAATAAACGGGATTTAAGTTTTGCTTAAGTTAGATGGGTTATAACAGAAACAGAAAAGCTGATAAGGAGGCAACATAAATGAACGGAATAATA
>JAZOAJ010000396.1:0-2081 GCA_045595385.1 Lachnospiraceae bacterium
GAACCAGCGGTACATATAAGGCACCCGCTTTTAATGCAACCGCAGGGTCTTCACTGCCTCCTGCAAAAAGCTCCAGGCAGAAAACAATTACATTGGCGGCGACCAACGAGATCGTGACATAGGGTATTCTCTGTTTCATGCTCATATTATTCCCCATGCCGTAGCGTCAGCGAAGGCATCGCACAGGAGAAATTCGTGAAGGCGATTTCTCCTGAATTGCGATTTGAGGCGCTTGCGGCTCAAATCAAGTGATGAAAAATATGCATCAGCATATTTTTCACACTAATTCCCCTGTATAATATACTGTTTCCCCTGCCAAAAGGTGCCGTCATCATAAGTCATTTAACCGGAAAGTTCCGGAACAAGGATCCGTTACAGTAATTCAAATGCCTTAAAATCTACGGCTTTCTGCCCCTCGAAAGTAAAGCGAAGAGAATATTTTTCAGAAGCAGGTGTAAAAGGTGCGCTGATCGTGGTCCAGTCTTTGGATGGAATCACGTCGACCGCAGCAGCAGGCTGGTCATTTACATAGACCTGGATCTGTCCCTTCCCTTTCCCGCGGACAGTGAGCCTGATCTGTGATATTTCAGCGGGCGCAAAATATTTGAATACGGCTGAAGCACCGTTTCGCATGTTGGAGATATACTGCTCACCGCTCTGGCCGTCAGAGGTGTCCTGGGTGAAAGCAGGATGCTTTTTATTCTGGACCATTGGGTGAACTGAGAAAAGTGCCCCTTCCGCAGAGTACAGCTGGCAGGCGATACGCGCTTCAAAATATCCTTTTCCCGGCAGCTGATCAGCCAGGCCGCAGCTGGTCATCTCTGCCTGCCTGAATTCCCCGTTCTCAAACCGGATCCGCGCTGCGCATGCCTGCCGGGAGTACATGTGACGGTTTGTCTGGCGATGATAGAAGACATAGTAGGCATCGCCGATCTTCTCCACGCTCCCGTGATTGTTGCCGATATAATTCCTGACTCCGGGGTTCGCTTTGGAGGTGAAACTAAACGGAATATCGCCTTCGAGACCGATATCGCCGTTGGAGACCAGTGTTCCGCCATAGTGAAAACCGCCGTCCGGACGATCGGAAACTGCCCAGCACAGTTCATGGCAGCGGATGGAGGAATAAATAAAATAGTATTTTCCATCGAATTTGCGGATCGAACTGCCTTCAAAGAATTCATGTCCTTCAAATCCCGTACCGGCGGAATTTGTTACACTTGGAATCAGGGGAACTGGCTCTGTCTTTAGCGTCACCATATCCGGTTCCAGTTCCATGTGGCAGGTAAACTTGTGCGTTTTTGCCTGTTTTTTTGCCATTTTCAGGTCCAGAGGTCCCTGCCCGGCATAAAGGTGAATGTGACCGTCATCTACCAGGACCGCCGGATCAAAAGGCCAGATATCACCGTCGCGCTGCCCGAGAATATTGCCGTTCGAATCATGTACGTACCCGAGAAATTCGTATTGTCCTGCCGGCCTGTCACAGACAGCGACCCCGATCTTCGGATAGTTGGCAAGGCAATAATAAAGATAGTATCGTCCGTCCGGGCCGCAGGCAGCGTCAGGCGCCCACAGTTCGTTTTTCCCGTCCCTGTTATCCGGATCCTGATCTTTCCGGAAAGTTACTCCTTCGTATTGCCAGTCGGAAAGATCCTTCAGCGGAGCGCTCCAGCCGACATAATCATTCATGCAGAAACGCTTTCCGTTAAATCTGTCATGGGAGCCGAAGATATATAACCTGTCTCCGAAGACATGCGGCTCGCCGTCAGCGATATATTCCCAGCCGGGTAGATAAGGGCTGCAGATCATTTTATCAGACATAGATGTTCCTCCTTCAGTCAAATGACAGGCAGGCAAATTGCTGCTTGCTCATGTCGTGCGGCCAAAAGATATAAAAGCCTGCTCGTGCGGGCACGGCATGCTTTTCTGCCTTTTGACCTTGTCATCATTACATTTTATATTACGAGAATCGAAATGTCATGTAATGACATCTTTTGACCCTGATAACTCAGTGATACAATAGGAAAACAGATGGAAATAAATATTATGATTAGCACGCCAAAAGTATCTTCAATGGCGCTGAC
>JAZOAJ010000397.1:0-6128 GCA_045595385.1 Lachnospiraceae bacterium
AGAAGAACGATTACAGAAAGTTTAAGATAAAGACTGTGACCGGGCCAGATGACTATGCCAGCATGGCAGAGGTCCTTAAGCGGCGCTTTTCACACGAAGAGTGGCCAAAGCCGGACCTTCTGCTAATAGACGGAGGAAAAGGCCAGGTAAGCGCGGTGCTTGACGCTTTAGGTCCGGACCTTGACATACCTGTGTGCGGGATGATAAAGGATGACAGGCACAGGACAAGAGGTCTGATCTACAACAACAGGGAATACGAAATGGACAGGTCTGCAGAGCCGTTCAGGCTGATCACCAGGATACAGGACGAGACACACAGGTTCGCGATCGAGTATCACAAGAGCCTCAGGAGCAAGGGCCAGGTCAGGTCCATCCTTGATGACATACCGGGCATCGGCCCGAAGAGAAGGCTTGCTCTGACGCGGCATTTCAGATCACTCGATAAACTGAAGGAAGCATCTGTCGAGGAACTGATGGAGGTAGAGGGAATGAACAGCGCGGCAGCTCAGGCCGTAGTGGAATTCTTTGCTGCCAGATGATACAATAATAAATTAATTAAGAACACTCTCCAAGGAGTAAAAATGGAAAGAAAATATGTAACTCTTGAAGAGATCGCGCAGAGGATGAGACTGGAGAACAGGACTCCCCAGATAGATCTCCGCACGATAAAGATATATCACAGAGGCGTAAACAGACCGCAGATGTTTCTTACGGGATATGAGGGACATTTCGACACAGAGCGCCTGCAGCTGTTTGGTGAACTGGAGGTTTTCTACCTCAGACAGATGGACTCGAAAAACAGGGCTGTCAGAATACAGAGACTTGTAGAAACAGGCATCCCGGCGGTCATAGTCTGCAGGGGACAGGAGCCATTCCCGGAACTGCTTAATGCAGCGGCAAACAGGGGAATGCCGGTCCTTGTTGCTCAGCAGGACACCGCAGGGGTGATGGTTGAGCTCATAGAGTGGATCAGTGAGAGGCTTGCTCCCACAGAGATCAGGCATGGCGTACTGGTAGATGTATACGGTGAAGGCATCCTGATCACAGGCGTATCGGGTATAGGAAAAAGCGAGACAGCCATAGAGCTCGTTAAGAGAGGACACCGACTTGTAGCTGATGACCTTGTTGAGATATCAAGGATCAGTGACAAGCTCATAGTAGGTCAGGCACCGGAAATGACCAGGCACTTTGTTGAACTGAGAGGAATAGGTGTCGTGGACGTCAAGTCGCTTTACGGAGTTGAGAGCGTCATGGACAGCACTACCGTGGACATGATCATCAGCCTGGAGGAGTGGGACAACAGCAAGACATATGACAGGCTCGGCCTCGAAGAGGAGTGGGAAGAGATATTTGGTGTCAAAGTTGTAAAACACACCGTGCCCATAAGACCCGGACGTAACCTTGCCATCATCATAGAGACAGCAGCTGTAAATAACAGGCAGAAGAAGATGGGTTATAACGCCGCAAACGAACTCATTGAACGGGCAACAGTTCTGGCCAGAGCCCAGAAAATCGATAAATAACAGAAAAGGCAGCTTAAATGGAGCATACATACATAGACAGGATCAGAGAGATAGCAGGAGCGGAAGCAGTATTTGCAGATGAGGTAATGGCACCTCACATGTCAATGAAGGTCGGCGGTCCTGCAGACTGCTTTGTAAAGCCGAAAGGCGCAGCGGCGGTTGGACCGCTTGTGAAGTTCCTTAAGGAAGAAGGCATTCCGTACTATGTGATCGGGAACGGATCAAATGTGATAATAAGGGATGAGGGATACCGCGGTGTCATCATCTGCATAAAAGAAGGCCTGTGCGAAGTAAGCATAGAAGGGACAACCGTTCATGCAGGAGCAGGCATAAGCCTTAAAGATCTGGCAGCCAAAGTATGCGGGGCTTCTCTTACCGGTTTCGAATTCGCATCGGGGATCCCGGGAAGTCTCGGGGGAGCGGTCACTATGAATGCCGGAGCATATGACGGCGAGATGAAAAATGTTGTCAGATCAGTGGAGGCAGTGGACAAGGACGGAAATCCCGTTACATTCACGGCCGAAGAAGCAGATTTTTCATACAGGCACAGTGCATTTTCAGCAGGGGACTATATCATCACCGGCGCGGTGCTTGAACTTACAGAAGGAAACCGCGATGAGATACAGGCAAAGATGGATGACCTGAACCAGAGAAGGGCTGACAAGCAGCCGCTTGAATATCCGAGCTGCGGGTCAACCTTCAAAAGGCCGGAAGGCCATTTCGCAGGCAAGCTCATAATGGATTCAGGACTTGCCGGAGCACGGGTTGGCGGAGCAAGCGTGTCATCAAAACACTGCGGGTTCGTCATAAATGATCAGAACGGTACAGCGGAGGATGTACTTGGCGTCATAGCCATGGTACAGAAAACGGTAAAAGAAAAATTCGGCATAGAGCTCGAATGTGAAGTGAAGGTTTTGTAAATGTCTTTTTCACAGGACGTAAGGGAAGAACTGATAGATCATTACAGCAAACAGGTCCGCTGCCGCAAGGCGGAGCTGGCTGCGATCTTCATGTTCAACAGCAAAGGGCTATCACTGGATGCCGAACGCGGCATATACATATATACTGATCCAAGGTCGGCTGATGCCAGGAAAACCTTTAACATAAACGGCAGGCTGGACGCAAGCGAGAACATTGACCATATAACCGCAAAACCGGATGCAAAGCGGGCATTCCTAAGGGGAGCGTTCATTGCGTCAGGCACGATAAGCGATCCGAGGAAGGACTATCATTTTGAGATAGCCTGTCCGGATAAAGGCACAGCTGAACTGATCATAAAACTGTTAAAGTACTTTGACATACCCGCCAAGACAGTCAAGGGAAACTCCGACAGACGGGTGGTGTATTTCAAGGACAGCGAGAACATTTCCCTGATCCTGAACATAATGGAAGCCAATAAGGCGATGATGGAGTTCGAGAACATCCACATAGAGAGGGAGCTCAGGGGAGCCGTGAACAGAAGAGTAAACTGCGACACGGCAAACATAAACAAAGCGATAGCAGCAGGCGCCAGACAGGTGGCGGACATCGAACTGATCAGGGATACGATCGGACTGGATGATCTGGAAGACGGTCTTAGAAATATTTGCATCGCAAGACTTGACAATCCGGACGCGTCTCTTTCAGAACTGGCAGAACTGCTCACGCCAAAAGTCGGGAAGTCCGGCGTAAATCACAGACTGCGCAAGATCAGCAAAATGGCGGAAGACATTCGCGCCAGGGCTAAATGAACATACAGGAGGAAATAACCATGGCAGAGATCACAAGGGATGTAACAGTGGGTCTTAAAGAAGGACTTGAACCCAGGAAAACGGCTGAACTCGTACAGCTTGTCTGCAGGTTCAGGACAGAGAAGATAACCATTGACCACAATGACAAATCGATCAACCCGAAGAGCCTCATGAGCGCCATGTATCTGGCAGCGCCGACAGGCACTGTTTTCCATGTCAAGGTGGAAGGACCGGAGGCGGAAGCGGCATTTGACGCAATAGAGCGTTTTCTTGCATAACGGTATCTGGATATGGCATTTACACATCTTCATGTGCATACGGAGTACTCCCTGCTGGACGGCTCCGGGAAGATAGGAGAGATGGTTGCCCAGGCCAAGGCGCTGGGCATGGATTCGCTTGCCATTACTGATCACGGCGCCATGTACGGCGTCGTGGATTTTTACAGAGCCGCCAAAAAGGAAGGCATCAAGCCGGTGATCGGCTGCGAGATATATGTCACAAACGGTTCCCGGTTTGACCGTGAAGCAGTGCAGGGCGATGACAGATATTACCACCTTGTTCTGCTGGCGGAAAATGATACGGGATACCACAACCTTATGAAGATCGTATCCTCCGGTTTTACGGAAGGATTCTATTATAAACCGAGAGTCGACTATGAGATCCTCGAAAAATACAGCGAAGGGCTGATCGCCCTTTCAGCATGTCTTGCAGGCATCGTCCAGAAATTCCTCATGCGAGGAATGTACGCTGAAGCGAGAAATGAGGCGTTAAGGCTCCAGGAGATATTCGGGGAAGGCAATTTCTTCCTGGAACTCCAGGATCACGGGATCCCGGAGCAGAAGATGGTGAATTCCCAGCTCCTCAGGATGAGTGAAGAGGAGAACATTCCTCTTGTCTGCACAAACGACATCCACTATACATATGAGACTGATGCTGAAGCCCATGACATCCTGCTGTGCATCCAGACCGGAAAGAGGGTCAGCGATGAGAACCGCATGAGATATGAGGGCGGACAGTACTACATGAAGTCACCGGAAGAGATGGCTTCACTCTTTGCCTACGCCCCTGAGGCGGTTGAAAACACCCACAGGATAGCCGAAAGGTGCAATGTCGAGATAGAGTTCGGAGTCAGGAAACTCCCTATGTATGATGTCCCTGCCCCGTTTACGGCTGAAGGATATCTTGAGTACCTGTGCGAGGAAGGCCTGCGGCGCAGATACGATGAGCCCGAGATCCATGAGGAGAGGCTGAAGTATGAGCTCGACACCATAAAGAGCATGGGATTCGTGGACTATTTCCTCATCGTCTGGGATTTCATCAATTACGCAAAGAGCAACGGCATAATGGTGGGACCCGGAAGGGGAAGCGCCGCCGGAAGCCTGGTGTCCTACTGCCTTGAGATAACAGACATAGACCCTATCAAATACAGCCTGATCTTTGAGAGATTCCTCAATCCGGAGCGAGTGTCCATGCCGGATATAGACGTGGATTTCTGTTTCGAGAGAAGAGGCGAAGTAATAGATTACGTCACTGAAAAATACGGCAAGGACAAAGTGGCGCAGATCATAACATTCGGTACCATGGCGGCAAGGAACGTCATCCGTGACGTCGGCCGCGTGCTCGACATGCCTTACGGCGCAGTCGACTCCATAGCCAAGATGATACCGAATGAACTGAACATAACCATAGACAAAGCCCTGGCAGCCAACAACGAGCTGAGAAGGGCATATGATACTGATACACAGATCAGGTATCTGATAGACATGGCAAGAAGGCTTGAAGGCCTTCCGAGACATACCTCCATGCATGCCGCCGGCGTCGTGATCTGCAAAGATCCCGTCATGGACCACGTTCCTCTTGCCAGAGGATCAGACGGCTCGGTAGTCACCCAGTACGTGATGACAACACTGGAGGAACTCGGTCTTCTTAAAATGGACTTCCTGGGTCTGCGTACCCTCACTGTAATACAGAACGCCGTGAACTTCGCGGAGGAGAACACCGGGCAGAGGATAGATCTCAAGAAGCTTGATCTTAATGACAAAAATGTACTGGACCTGATCGGTTCAGGCAGATGCGAAGGCATTTTCCAGCTTGAGAGCGCGGGAATGAAGAGCTTCATGCGTGAGCTGCGGCCAAAGAGCATAGAGGACATCATAGCGGGTATCGCCCTGTACAGGCCGGGCCCGATGGATTTCATACCGAAGTACATCTCCGGAAAGAACTCAGGCAAGGAAGTGGTGTATGACTGTCCTGAACTGAAGCCGATCCTCGAGCCTACATACGGGTGCATTGTATACCAGGAGCAGGTAATGCAGATAGTACAGGAGCTCGCCGGCTACACACTTGGCGGCGCGGACATCCTGAGGCGTGCCATGTCCAAGAAGAAAGACTCCGTCATGCAGGCTGAAAGGAAAAGGTTTGTCTACGGAGATGAGGAAGAAGGCGGTACTGTTCCGGGCTGCGTAAAGCGCGGTATATCAGAGCGGGTTGCGAACAAGATCTATGATGACATGGTAGACTTCGCCAAATATGCATTCAATAAGTCACACGCGGCAGCGTACGCATTTGTCTCATATCAGACAGCCTATCTTAAATACTATTACCCTGCTGAGTTCATGGCAGCGCTCATGACATCTGTCATGGACAGACTGGACAAACTCGGGGAGTACATTCAGGAGTGCAAGAGCCTTGGTGTGGATATCCTTCCGCCTGACATCAATGAAGCCGGCAGCGGATTCACCGTAAGCGGAAACTCCATCAGATACGGCCTTTCTGCGATCAAAGGAGTAGGCCGCAACATCATCGACTCCATAGTTGAGGAAAGAGAAGACGGCGGACCTTACAGGGATCTGTACGACTTTGCCCTTAGGCTGGC
>JAZOAJ010000398.1:0-2169 GCA_045595385.1 Lachnospiraceae bacterium
ATCACAATTATGGCTGTAAAAGAAAACGGAAAGATGAACCTTTCCGTTACTCCGGAAACTGTTCTGCGCAGCAATGATACCATGCTTGTTTTAGGGGAACAGAAAGCCATCCGTAAGTGCTTCCACATATAGGAAAAAGCCATGAAAGACTTTATCTTTATCATAATACTCATAGTGCTGCTGGTACTTGGCTACTTTCTTGCAGGCGGGTTCGGTAAGATCATGGACCGCATCAATGCGGCCAGAAAAAGACCCGCGAAGTTCCGGAACAGAAACAGATATGACAAGTTCAATAACCCTAAATCCTGATCATCTGTTATGATGTAAAAAAGCACAGCAGCGCACAGATCAAGGAGCAAGTGAAATGATCAGAAATTCCGAGAGCGGCGAGCACATACTCGTCTGCATCTCACCATCTCCATCGAATCCCAAAGTCATTGCGGCTGCGGCAAAAATGGCAGATGCTTTCAAGGCAACTCTTACGGCGATCTATGTCAAGCCGACGGATTACGGATCGCTCGCCGATGAAGACAAGGCCAGGCTGCAGAGCAATATCCGGTTCGCAGAAGAAAACGGCGCGTCCATCACAACGATAATGGGCGATGATGTCCCTGCGCACATCGCGGAATATGCCCACATTTCCGATACAACAAAGATCGTGCTCGGGCGCAGCAGCATACGCAGGCGGCGTCCCTGGGGCAGGCCTCCTCTCACCGAGCAGATCATCCTAAACGTCCCGGACGTGGATGTTTACATAATCCCGGACTCCGTTGCGGATTTTAAGCAGCAGAAGGAGAGGTTCTTTTCTGCCGGCTTAATGCGTCCGACATTAAAAGACCTGCTGCTGACCATCCTTATACTCGCCGCCGCGACCGGCATAGGCCTCCTTTTCAACCAGTTCGGGTTTTCCGAATCAAATATCATCACTGTATTTATCCTTGCGGTGCTGGTCATTTCCGTCATCACGGTCAGTCCGCTCTACGGCGCACTCGGTTCCCTTGTAAGCGTTCTCCTCTTCAACTGGTTTTTCATAGATCCCAGGTTCAGCTTCCATACATATGAAGCGGAATACCCGGTTACATTTGTCATCATGCTGATCTCGTCCCTCATAACAGGAACGCTTGCCAACAGGATCAAACTTAACGCGAGGCAGTCAGCCCGCGAAGCCTTCAGGACAAAGATACTGCTGGATACCAACCAGCTTCTGCAGAAAGCCGAAAAGACTGATGATGTGATAAGCATAACCGCGCATCAGATCATCATGCTGCTGAACCGGGATGTTAAAGTTTTTCCGAGAGAAAATGACAGCCCCGGCGCAGGCCTTGAATTCTACAGTGCAGATTACGGGGAAAATGCCCCGGCTCCCGATGATAATGAAAATGAGATAGCCGGGTGGGTATTCCGCAATCAGCAGGCCGCCGGTTACAGAACGGAAAACTTCCGTGACGCTAAGGCCCAGTATCACGCGATATGCCTGAACGACTACTGTTACGGCGTGATCGCGATAAGGCTTAACGGGGTACCGCTTGAACCTTTTGAGAACAGCATCCTCATATCCATACTTGGCGAGTGCGCTCTTGCCCTTGAAAACCTGCGCAACGCCCAGGAAAAAGAACAGGCCTCCATCATCGCAAGGAACGAGCAGCTAAGGTCTAACCTGCTGAGGTCCATATCACATGATATCCGCACGCCATTAACGTCTATATCCGGCAACGCGGATAATCTGCTGTTGCATTATAAACAGCTGGATGATGAAACCCTGAAACAGATATTCTCAGACATTTACGGAGACAGCGAGTGGCTGATCGATCTTGTGGAAAATCTCCTGTCGATCTCCCGCATCGAGAACGGACAGATGAATCTGAATCTGTCACTTGAAGTACTCGGCGACGTCATCGCCGAAGCGCTCAGGCATGTTGACAGAAGATCCGAGCTGTATGTCATCACTGTCGAAGAGCCGGATGACCTGCTGCTGGTGAACATCGACCCGAGGCTGATCATGCAGGTCCTGATAAATCTGATCAACAACGCTGTCAAGAATACGCCGGCCGGATCCGAGATCCGTATCAGCAGCAGGCAGGAAGATGGCTTCGCAGCCATCAATGTATGCGACAACGGACCCGGTATCGCGGATGACGTAAAACCGCATATTTTTGAAATGTTTTATAC
>JAZOAJ010000399.1:0-4152 GCA_045595385.1 Lachnospiraceae bacterium
TCTATGAATGGTTTCCTTGTAAATGCAGTACCTAACCTGAATACAGAAATTGCATGGATGTATGCGGTGTGCTTACAAGCGGTGCCTGTGTTCTTGCTTCATACGCGGGGACCGATGGCGAGGAGAGGCGTAATTCCTACATGAACGGGATCATCCAGGAATACTATCAATGGTTCGAAGAATACAACGAAGAGTATGGCAGCAATAGGTGCGAAAAGCTTATAGGCGAACTGAAGATCAACAAGATGACCAGATGCCTTGAGATGATCGACGCTGCATATCAGAAGATCATCGATCTGCTGGATGAATATGACCTGTATTGAGTGCGGAAAGGTGAGTGAATGCGGAAATTTCTGGTAGTAAGCGGGTTTCTTGGAGCGGGGAAAACAACAACTATGATGGCCCTGACAGACCATCTGTGCAAAACCGGCCGCAAAACAGTAATGATAACGAATGACCTTGGCAGAAAGGGTCTGGCGGATTATTGTTACTCTTCAGCGGCAGGAATACCATCAGAAGAGATAAGCGGAGAATGCATCTGTTTTGTAACAGAGAATCTGGTTGAAAGACTGAGAAGACTGTATTCTGACGAACAGGCTGAACTTGTGATGTCGGATATACCGGGCTTCGGAGTCGGAGCTCTTGAACATGTCTACTATAAACTCAGAGACATGTACCCTGATGAGTGCGCACTTGCTCCGTTCACTGTTGTAACAGACGCATCGGTACTGAAAAAGCTGATCTATGAAGTTGACGAAGTGAACTGTTTGCTTTCTTCACAGCTTAAGGAAGCTGATCTGATAGTTCTGAATAAGACAGATCTGATCACGTCTGAGGAACAGGCTGAGTATATCGATTATCTCAACAACACATTTCCCGGAGTAACGGTCATTCCGGTCTCTGCCTTTACCGGCGAAGGGATCAGTGTGCTCGCAGAATATCTGTGTGAAAATGAAGCTGCGTTCAGGGAACCGGATTTCGGAGTAACAGAAGAGGAGTTCGAAGAAGCTTTCGGACTCCTGAGTGAGTATAATTGTCAGTATTACGCAGAAGTATGCTGTGACGATTTTGATGCGAATCAATACCTGACATCTCTGGCTGAAGAGATAAGGAGCAAACTTCACTCTCTCGGATATGACATTCCGCATCTTAAACTATTCGCGAAAAGTGAAGACGGAGACTATAGCAAAGTGGATCTTCTCGGGACCGGTGAAGATGTCATACTTACACATAGGATGAATTCAAGACAGACTTCGCTGCCGGTGGTGATCAACACTACTGCGCGCGCAAAATGCATCGATCTCACCAAGGTGATCGATCAGGCGATCCTGGATGTTTCAGGAAAGTTCAATTTGTCCGTAGTAATATTCTATAAAGAAAGCTTTGGTCTTAATGATGAAGGACGGATCTGAAATAATAAGAAACACATATTCCATATGTCCTGTTTGCCTGAATAGAATACCGGCGCAGCTGATTCGTGTGTTTTCTGAGATAGGCGGAAATACAACAAGCAGAGTAGAACTTGCGAAAGAATGCATTGAGCACGGCTATTTCAGTACAACTGTGTGGAAGGACAGATTTTCATTTGAGGACTGGACCTCCCGGGAAGAACCGCTTGGCGAGACTGAATCACAGATATGCACCGGTGACTGCCGGACATGCAGTGGACATCTGCAGGATACATGCTGCGTTATCCTTGAAGTAACGCAGCTTTGTAATTTAAGATGCAGATATTGCTTTGCGCGTGGAGGTGAGAACAGCGGCCAACCCGCGTTTGAAGACCTGTGCTGTGCGATAGACGATATAGTATCACAGGCCGAAAGCGTTCTAATTCAGTTTTCAGGAGGAGAGCCGACACTGCGCGATGATCTGCCTGAACTGATCAGTTATGCACGTAAAGCAGGATGCGGTTATACTCAGGTCAATACCAACGGAATCAGGTTATCGAATGATCCTGATTACCTAAGACAGCTTGCTGAAGCGGGACTCGATATAGTGTTTCTGCAGTTCGACGGAACAGATGATTCGATATACAGGCAGCTCCGAGGATGCGATCTGCTGGATATCAAACTCAGAGCGATAGAGAACTGCAGTAGATATGGTATTGGAGTCACGATGGTGCCTACTGTCGTGAGGGGCGTCAATGATAATGAACTCGGCAGCATAGTAAAACTGGCGGCTGAATTGTTTCCGGCAGTGAAAAGTGTACATTTTCAGCCTGTAACATATCTCGGCCGCTATCCGGAAGAAAAAACTCACAATGGAACAGGGACTCAGGTACCTGATCATTTTACTCTTGATGAACTCATGGAAAAGCTGTGTGTTCAGACGGGGATACCGGAAAAAGCGCTCCTTCCTTCAAGATGTGACCATGCTGTCTGTGAATTCCATTCCACTTTCATGGTGAACAGCAGAAGGCAGCTTATTCCTATGACTGACAGGGCGCATGATACAAGGCGTGAAAGGACAAGGGCAGCTGCAAACAGACAATACGTGGCTGAACACTGGAAAAGGGCAATATCGGATCCATCGGAGTATAGATTCGATGAAATGTCACCTGATCAGCCGCTGGTCACGACTGTTCAGGACATAATGGACTTTGATGAGTTCAGCCATAAGATGAGGACACATACCATGAAAGTGTCAGCCATGGCTTTTCAGGATGCGATGAATATCGACCTTGAGAGGCTGGCAAGATGCAGCCTCCATGTATATGAAAACGGCAGTCTCCTGCCGTTCTGCGCAAAATATATGACACCTATACGCAAGTGATCAGATCACACTCTGATCACTTTTTTCTTGAGGTTATATCCTTGCGGGAAATACAGTGTATCTTCGACGGCAATCTCTAAAACAGCGCTTTCAGATCGTATCGCAGAAGCAAGTCCGGGGATTGCAAGCAGCATATTTTCGATAATATCTTTATTCAGAGACTCTCCCGGCAGACTTCTGCCGGTTACTTTTATTCTGGAGGAATCTGTATAAGATCCGCTTACATAAGGAGAATGTATTTCAACATCAAAATCTATAATGGCAGGAATGCTGTAAAGCGCTTCTGCCAGTTCTATGAAGTAAAATGAAGAACCGCATATTGTAATAAGGCTGCTTTTTCTGCCCATAAAGCGTTCTATTCTGCGTATGCGGCATCCGCAAGGGCATGGAGTATCGATAAAGCGTGCGATATCGCCCGTGCGGTAGCGGATCAGGGGCATGGCCTTCCTGTCCAGTGTAGTGATGAGCAGTTCTCCGTATCCGGTTTCATCCGTATCCGTGATCTCATACAGAATGTCACATGGCCTGGTATGGTATCCTCTGTGATACAGGCACTCAACACCGCCGAAAATAGCCATTTCAGTAGTACCGTAATGCCTGTGCACATTACACTCCCACAGATCCTCCAATCGCTTTACGATAGTATCGGGAACAAGATCAGCACTAAGGTTCACACTGCGGATGAACTCCCTTTCGGGATTGCCGAACTGAGAACCATATCTGGCAAGCGCTGCAGCATGCCATGGAATGGCTTCTACCACTCCCGGTCTGAATTCCATGAGCGCGTTATATGCATCAGCTATATCTGTTACTGAGCCATAAACACGAACATCCATCTCAAGAGGCGTCATTGCGCGGATCACCAGATCGCCTATGCTGCCCTCGGTCGTTCCCGACATAAAGACCAACATTCGCTCACCTTTGGTACACTGCTGCGTCAGGAATCCCCGATTAATGAATTCTATGGATCTTTCCTGATCCTCTGCTGAGAAAGCGATCCGCTTCCGGTTTCCGGAGGTGCCGCTGGTAGGCAGTGTTACGGTATGGTCAGGAGTTCCGAGTACAGGAATTGTTACTGCGCGGTCGACAGCAGTAGCCGGAATGCACTGGAACTGCCATTCATTTCCGGCAAGATCAGACTCAGTGGTTGCGGGGAGAGCGCGAAGCTCTGACAGCGAGTTTATTTCATCGGGGTCGAATCCATCAAAGTGTTCCCGGTAAAACTTGCTGTGCTCTATGGCATATCGCATGGTTCGCTGAAACGCTTTTATCTGAAACATCTCGACTTTGTCCTGCGTAAGCTCAGCTGGTGTAGTGCCGAGTCTCTCTGCTACGAGTTCGTCGACAGGAGTCCCATGACCTCCATATGCTCCGGAGTTT
>JAZOAJ010000400.1:0-6367 GCA_045595385.1 Lachnospiraceae bacterium
CGCTCAGACCACTTGTAGAAGAAAATGACAAAGAAGCTCTTCAATTGTGCGCTGCTATGCTGCTTGAGAATCAGGTAAAACCGGTAGGCTGGGAGCTGACATTCCAGCTTCTCGAATCGGAATATGACAGGGGAAATCTCGGAATCAGTGAACTAATATGCAGTCTATATCTGAAAAGGGGAAACAGGGCCAATGCAAGATTTTGGGGTGAGCGAGGAGCGCGGGACGGATTTCCGGATTGTTACTTTACACTTGCACAAATGTATACGAAAGGCAGTGAAGAATATAATAAGTATATTTTGAAAGGCGCCAGCGACGGATCTCCGATCTGCTGTTATATCCAAGCCTTGAATCATTATGACCGCCACTGGGGATTCTTAGGCAAACATTACAGCGCAAGATATTATGCACAGAAGGCATTGGATGGAGGTATAAAAGAGGCAGCTGATCTGATCAGAGCGATCAATGATGATGAGGCCCATTGGGATGAAGTTAATGCAAGAGCAGAGCTGGCAGAAATAGAGCGGTTCCGGGAACAGGATGAACGTGACCGGGTAGAACGCGCCGCATACTGGCAGAGGGAACTGAGTTTTCTTTCGAGTCTGAATGATCCGTATACCGCAATTGACAGCACCGGACGTACGCTGACGGTGGACCCGAAGAGTGGAATGGCAACAGACGGGTCGAAAACGTATAATGTTTCGGAAGAAAACCTGAAAAATATGCGTTCGCAACGGATGCTGAATCGGGACAGATAAAACACAAGAGCCCAATGTGTAAATCAGGATCTTGTAGTATGACTGGTAAAACAGCAGGAACTATGGAAAAGTTCCTGCTGTTTTTGTTTTCAACAATAAGGAGGTGGACTAGGAAAGATCATGTCATTCCTGACATGCTTCATGTACTAAAAAAATACAGGACTTTTGGGAGCGCGGTCATGGTTTTTATTCCACATAAAGGAATTAGAGGGGTTGTTTGCTGATAGTCAGAAATACTCTGAATTTATGAGGAAAGACAGCAGAAAATGGGTGCAAAGAATGGGAATGGAGAATTGAATACAGGACAATGCGCGTCCGCTGAGGAAATGTTGCATTACCTTGAGGAGAATGGTTTAATTGATATCAGTGGTGTACAGGAAGCAATCACTGATATGCACATTGAAAAAAGAGTCAGGGAAGTCCATTCTCACAAGATATGGCAGAACCAGTCGGACAAACGCTGGTATACATATGTATCCGACCCTGAAACCGGAAAAAGAAAACTGATATCCAGAAAGACCAAGCGTAAACTGCTTCAGTTCATCTGCGACAGCAACGAAGAGCTGTCTGACGTGGTCATTGAAGATATACCCACGATAAGGCAGCTCTATCCCAAATGGCTGGAGCATAAGAAACTGATGTCGCAGGATACATATATCCCGCGCATCCAGACTGACTGGAACAGATACTATGAAAATGACCCCATAGTAGACAGGCCTATAAATACGCAGAACAAGATCCAGCTGGAAGACTGGATAATGCATCTGATACGGGATAATGAGATGACCAAGAAGAATTTCTATAATGTCTCAATGATCATCAGGCAGATCTTCCAGTATGCGTATGACTCCGAGATCCTGCGGGAAAATACATTTGCGCGTGTCCGTAAGAACCTGGGCAAGTTCTTCCGCAAGGTGCGGAAACCCATGGATGAGACGCAGGTGTACACGGACGAGGAGATCGCTGCGCTGGAACAACTGGTCTGGGATGACTTTGCAGTAAAGGGGAAAAAGAAGTTCAGGCTTGCCCCGCTGGCGGTACTGTTCCAGCTTTATACGGGGCTGCGCGTTTCAGAGGTCGGAGCGCTGAAATATTCTGACATACAGCAGAACGGTAAACTGCACGTGCAGCGCATGCTGGTGAAATCCACGGGTGAGGTTCGTGAAAGGACCAAAGGCTTTGACGGCGAACGGGAAGTATATATCCCGGCAAAGGCCAGGAACATAATCGCGGCTACGCTCAGCTACAGGAAGGAGCATGGTATCAGCTGTGAGGAGTACATCTTTTCAGAGACTGATACCCCATTCCCGGAGCGGACCATAAATGATTATCTGGAACGCTACTGCAACAGGCTCGGGATCCTTTACCGCAGCAGCCACAAACTTAGGAAGACCGCAGTCTCAAGCCTTGTCAATTCGGGGATCAGCCTGAACGCAGTCAGGGCATTTGCCGGCCATGTGGATGAGAAGACCACGCTCGCTTACTATACATTCGATCGTGAGAATGAGGCTACAAGGAATGAGCAGTTCGAAAAGGCATTGTCATTCAGCAGGGCAAATTAGCTAAAATCAGCCCGAAAAATGGTCAAAAATACCCTAAAAAATCTAATCATTTTGGGGGTAAAAATCTAATCACCTGTCAGTTTTGGACAGAAAACATGACGGGACGCAATAAATGATGAGGTCCGAAAAACCCCGTAAAATAGGCAAAAAAGAAGACCCGACCTCGCGGCCGGATCCCTAAAATAACAAGTGCGCCTCCAGGGGCTCGAACCCTGGACACCCTGATTAAGAGTCAGGTGCTCTACCAACTGAGCTAGAGGCGCAATTCGTAAACGCAAAGGTGATTATAAGTTAAAGGCATTTAAAAAGCAAGCACTTTTTTCACACTGCGAAAAGAATATGCAGATTTCTTATTTCGCTGTCTGAAATGTGGTCATTTACGCTGTACGCGTGCTTTTCCATTTCCGAGCAGACAGCCTGTGTTATGTCCTGTCTTTGGAGCTCTCCTATGACGGCAGCGCAGATCCTTTCGATACGGGTCAGTTTCTTTCCGGCATTTTCCGGATCGTTGTCGGTGGTCATGAGAGAGCAGAGGGGCTCCTCTAATTCATTTAGGAAGAGAAGGTCTCTCATCGCCCTGAAGCTCCATTTGTAGAAAGGCATATATTCGCGGTTCAGGAGAAATACGGCTTCAAGCGTGCTCTTTACGAATTCGAATATTGCCAGCTGAGCAGCGCCGTTTTCGCTGCGCTTCGCGATGCGGGGGTAGTTGTACTGGCCGGCCTGAGCCATGAGGAGCAGATGTCCTGCAAGCTTTTTCAGGCGGACGTCCTCAGGCATGGCAAGGAGCATTTCCCTGATGTCCGTGAACTCGCCGTAGTTGTCAAAAAATACTTCGCCGTCTGTTGCTTCACGCAGGGCATAGGACGGGAGGCGGAACCAGTCATCAATTGTCAGATCCCTTCCGTCGGTACCTGCTTTATCGGTGTAGAACTCGGCGGTGCGGAACACCCCGTGGCGGGAACCGCCTACAGGATTGACCAGATTCCTCTTAAAGCCCATGAATTCTTTCGGGAGTTTGGCGTAGGCCCGCTCCAGACGGAAGGCTTCCTTGCGGTCAACTATTGTCTCATCCGGAAGAAAAATACAGAATCCGGGTTCAAAGTCGTGGTCCTGAGACATCTCATCGTCAAAACCCAGAGCTTCGCTGCCGCTTCCGACAAGCCCTACCGCCAGGTACGGTAATGTTTCCGGGAATTCTTCTTCCAGCATTTTCCTGCCGTAAGTTTCATAATATTCTCTTGCCAGTTCAAGTCCGTTCATGTCACTCTGATCCTTTTGCCTTATTGTAGATATCGGCGGCTCTCCGGTCGAGCTCTGCGGCATATTCAAAATCGCCGTAGCAGTTGAAGCCGGGGGAGCATTTCTCGCAGACAAACGCATAGTATCCGTCACGGTTAAGGTCTTCAGTATCGATCAGTTTCTTAGCCTTATCAAGATACCCGTTTATCTCGCCTGAAGCTCTGTCAAGCCCTTTTTCAAGCGCAGCGCAGTCAGCCATGTTGAGATATGTGATCGCCTGCTCAAGCTCGCTGCCTGCAAGCTGCTCCATCGTATCCAGAGCTTTTGAATAGTAGCCCATCGCCTCGGGATATTGGCCAAGCTCCATGTAGGCAAGAGCCATGTTGTTATAGAGGCTACCCAGCCTGAACAGGTCCTTGAAAGCGAGCCCCTCAAATATATTCTCAGCCTTTGAAAAATGCATGAGGGCATTTTCCGGCTCGCTGAAAGTGTCGTAAACCGTTCCGCAGTTCACATGGCAGGTGGCTCCGGAAATGGTGTCTTCATTACCGAGGATCTCCATGAGGCGGACAGCTTCATTAACGCTTGAGATGGCTTCATCATATTCGCCCTGCTTGCGGTAGAAGCCCATCATTTCATTTTGGACACTGAACTGGCCGCGGATGTCGCCCTGGGCATGCGCCTCGGACAGCCAGTATTTCAGGTGGCGTTTGGCACCGTCAAAATCCTTGACAGTGCAGTATTCATCCAGCTTTTCCACTATGCGCTGCATGGGGATGGAGGATGTGTTTTTCCGTTCTCCTGTTCTGGGGTCGCAGATCAGGCAGACAGGCTCTTCGTAATCAGCTTTGTCCAGGTTAGTGCTGCTCATTCAATGTTCCGCCTTATGATGTATTTGTTGATCTTCTGACCGAGCGCTGAGAATTTTGCTTCATATTCGGTCATGATGTTTCCTTCGCTTAAGTAGCTGTTATGGAGGTCGCATGTCGCATCAAGGATCATCCACCCCGCGACAGCTGCTTCCTTTAGTGAAAATGAAAACAGGTCGGGATTGTCGGTCTTGAACTCCACAACGCCGTCTTCTTTCAGTATCGTGTCGTAGCGGGCAAGGAACTGGTGAGAGGTAAGACGCCTCTTCGCGTGCTTTTCCTTGGGCCAGGGATCGGAAAAATTAAGATATATCCTGTCAACCTCACCGGGAGCGAAGACATCTTCGATGTATTCAGCTTCCATCCTGAGGAACTTGAGGTTGGGAAGGTTTTCTGCGTCCTGCTTTTCGATCGCGCGGATGAGCACGCTGGAAAACTTCTCGATCCCGACAAAGTTGATGTCCGGGTTCTGTTTGGCCTGTTCAATGATGAAAGCGCCTTTACCCATGCCAATCTCTATCCTGATGGGATTTGTGTTGCCGAATTCATCTGTCCATCTGCCGCGGACCGGCCAGACTTCGCCCATGGCCGTTTCCGTTATCACATACGGGCTGCTTTTTATCTTATCCCTGCTTCCGGGAATGTTTCTCAGTCGCATCTGCATTTCCCCCCTGCCGCTTTTCACACGACACACAATTATAACACAGTTGGTATGGTACAAAAATAAAAATGATGGTAATATATACATTCGATGAAGAAGTTGATCACGATAATTTTAATATTGTTCATGTCGTTCGTTCCGGTAATGTCTTATCCCGGAAATGTTTTCGCGTCCGAAGATATTGATTACGAAGAGGACTACGAAGAAGAATACGCAGAAGAGGAAAACGGGGAAGAGGAAACAGCGGAAGAGGAAACGACTGAAGCACAGACAGAAGGCCGGAATGTAACTACGACCACCGGAGACGTCATGGTGCCGGTGGATGAAAACGGATGGCCGATCGCCCCTGATGTGATCAGCGGCTCTGTCATGATGGTCGAGGTAAATACGGGTGCGGTGCTGTATACCAAAGATGAGGATGTCCAGAGGTATCCCGCCAGTACGACCAAGATACTTACCTGCCTAATAGCGCTTGAAAACTGCTCATTCACTGAAACAGTCACATTTTCCGAAAATGCGGTGACTCTGGAGGAAGGAGCAACGAGCATTGACGCTGTCGAAGGTGAGCAGATGTCCATGAAGGACTGCCTGTACGGCCTGATGCTCCCGTCCGGAAATGACTGCGCGATAGCCATTGCGGAGCACATAGGCGGATCGGTCGAAGGATTTGCGGAGATGATGAACGCGAGGGCAGCGGAGATAGGCTGCGAGGATTCCAACTTCGTCAATCCGGAAGGTCTGTTCCACAGGGATCACTACACCACAGCATCCGACCTGTGCAAGATCGCGAGGGTGGCTTTCAACAACTCGGCATTCGTCGAGATCGTAAGCCACGTCACATATACGATCCCCGAGACAAACAAGTCAGAGCCGAGACTCATAGAGAACACCAACTACATGATCGACCCGACGTCTTCATATTATTATGAGAACATCGTGGGCGGAAAGACAGGTTACCTGTACGAGTCGGGAAGATGCCTTGTAACCCTCGCCAAAAAGAACGGGCTCACAGTGGTTACGGTCGTAATGTTCTGCTCCAACTACACAGGCGTATTCATCGATACTGAAGAGCTCCTGGATTATGTGTTCAACGGATTTGCCCTGAACAACATCGCAGAGACTGAGAGCCGGTTTACATATTCCTGCGACGCGTCCAAGATAAAACTGGATGCCACCGCGCAGATCCTCATGCCAAGGCAGCTGGAAATGACTGACCTTGTGTCCGACATTGAGTTCACCTATGACATGGACATGGACGAGTTCGCGGAGGCTTCT
>JAZOAJ010000401.1:0-6143 GCA_045595385.1 Lachnospiraceae bacterium
GGCTACGATCCGACTTATATCGAGGAACTTGCCCCACGCATCCAGCTGTTCGTATTCGCGTCCGACCAGACCGAACAGGTCAAACCAACCGAGTTCCACCGAGAACACGAGCTTCAGCAGCGACGCAAAGAAGAACGTCGGCAGCGAATAACACGTTAGTGCCACTATCGTGATGGTATAGTCTGTTTTGCTGTATTGCTTTGTAGCGGAGATAATGCCTAAAGGAATGGCGATGATCAGCTCAAGGACAAATGAAATGGCTCCCATGATAAATGAGATCCAGATGGCGTCATGGAATTTTTCCACAACAGGAACTGTCCATTTCCAGCTGTCACCGAAATCGCCGACAATTGCTTTGCCGCACCATGCGATAAATCCCGGGATAATGCCTTTGTCCATACCATAAGTGGCACTCAGCTGTGCCATCCATTCTTCAAAGCTCTTTGAACCGGGCTGCATGGATTTCTGTCTGGCCACCTGCTCCAGATAGGAGGTAGGCAGACATCTCATGAGAATATAGATAATGAACGCAACGAATATCAGAATGACGATAGATATAAGTATACGTTTTATGATAAATTTCTTCACTCTGATTCACCCCATTTGATACGGTATGAGCCGTCCTGTGACAAGTCTGTCACAGGACGGCCCGTCAGTTTACGATCGAAATACCTGCTTGTAACAGGTGCCGTCTGTAAATTAGTAATTCAGAACAGTGTTCTCGATCTCACTCATCCATCCGTAGAATGTGGTGATATCAGGTGTAACTGTGTCGATGTTTACACGCTCTGTTGAGAAGATGATAGCGTTCTGTCTCTGATATACAGGGATCTCGCATGCCCAGTCAATGATGGTGTCAAGGCAGGCCTTGTAAACAGTCTTACGATAAGTCTGGTCTGTTGACTTACGTGCTGCCATGATCATCTCATCAAGATCAGGATCATCTATGTTGTACATATAGTGTGATCCACCTGCGTTTGCTCCGCCGTTTGCTACGTCTGAGTAGTATACCTGATACATGTCAGGATCAACGGTTGCGCCCCATGCTGCACACCAGATCTCGCCCTGATCAGCCTCAAGTGTTGTCCAGAGGTCTGCTGAATTTGTAAGGTCAGTTACGATCAGATTGATTCCGAGCTCTGCAAGAGCGTCATGAGCAAGTGTAAGGATCATGAATGAAGGATGGTCGCCGGCACCGTCGCCAGGGATCAGAGCTTCATATTCCATCTTAGCGCCTTCAGGAGCTGCTGTAACCTTGCCGTCTGCTACTGTGTAGCCTGCTGCCTCGAAGAATCCGAGAGCTGCTGCCTTGGCTGCTGCGTATTTAGCGTCAGCATCCATGTCTGATGTATAGATGTCAAGGCCGTTTACATCTGTAGAGAATGCGATCCTGTAGCCATCGTCTGTAGGCTGAGGAGCTGCCCATGAAGTGTTGGAGATAGGATAGTTGATAACTGATGCTCTCTCTCCATAGTAAGAGTCGATAGCAACATCACGGTATACCGAGAAGATTGTTGCGAATGCCTTTCTCAGATTCTTGGAAGCGTCTGAAGAAGGATCCTCGCCGACCTTTACATTATGAGCATTGATTCCGATATAACCATAGCCGAGGTTGTCAACTGTATTTGTAGTGATGACAGGGCCGGTAACATCGTCATTTCCGTTAGCCTGAATGATAGCTGCAACGGTATCTGAACTGAATGAAGGATCTGTGATATCAAGTGTTCCTGTCTTAACGCCGTTAAGCTTATCTGTATCCTGTACTTCACGGAAGTTGATGTACTTGGTCTTCGGAACGCCTTCATAATAGTTCTCGTTTGCTTCGAAGTTTACAACACCGTTTTCAAACTTGATGAATTTGTACTTGCCGGCGCCGAGAGGCTCAGTAGTCTTAGCCTTGACAATGCTGAGATCGCCCTTAGGGAATCCGAACATGTTGTTGTCATAATCATACTGGGCAACATCGCCATAGTAATGAAGAGGAGCGATTGAAACGCCAAGCTGGTAAACCATTGTTGCGTCAACTTCTGTAGCGACAACACGCATTGAATAATCGCCTGTCTTCTGGATACCGGTGATATTTGCTGCTGATTCGCCGTACTCGATCCACTCTTCGTAAGCGTCATAGTCCGGAAGGAAGTCAGCTACGCTGCTGCCTGCATTTTCTGTTTCGATCATGCCGATGACGTCATCGCCGTAAGCTTCAACAAGGGCAGCTGCAAAGTCTTCAATTGTGCCGCCTTCAGGTACTGAGAATCCCCAAAGTCCTGCAGCTGCGCTTACGTCATCCTTGGGTGCCATGTCAGCATAATTCTCCCATACATAGTCACAGATCTCCTGAGCAATAGCTGCGGGAGCTTCATCAACCATCTTCCAGTAAGCATCCTGCTGCTCCTGTGTCCAGAAAGTGAAGTCTGTATTGTCCCTGCCTGCTTCTGCGATAAGAGTGATCCTCTTTGCAATACCTGTACGGTAATCTGCCATGCCTTCGATAGGCTGTGCGAACAGAGTTGATGATCCGTCATATGTAGGATCGCAGAGAACATACATTGAGAAGATGACATCATCGATGGTAAGAGGCTCACCATCTGAGAATACCAGATCCTCACGAAGTGTGAAGTCATAGAAAACTGTGCCGTCTTCATTTTCGGTTACTACGAGATCAGCGGGGCCATGATATGTATATGGTGTTCCGTTGTACTCGATCGTCTCGCCCTCGATACCGTTGTAGATGATGGCGCCCATACGGTCACTTGAGAGAAGTGAAAGCTGTGTCATGGCGTAAACATCCTGGTCATAAGCGGTCTCTGAGAAGAAAGGAGAGAACTTGCTGCTGAAAGGTGAATAACCGACAACGAGCGGTGTGTCAGCATTCATCTCACGGGGAGCTTCGGTCTCAACCTCTTCCTCTGTGGGTGCTTCTGTGGTATCGTCCGCCGGAGCTTCGGTTGTTGCGTCAGTAACAGCCGGTGCAGCAGTTGTGGACGGTGTGCCGGAACCTGAACATGCAGCTAATGTGAATACCATTACAGCTGCAAGAAGAAGTGCCAGCATTTTACTGATTTTCTTCATGTTTAAAATCCTCCTGTAATTTTGCAGCAATTTAATAATTGCGACTTAAATAATTTTAATTTTACTGGCTCTATATGTCAATAATCAGAGCCCAAAATGTGACGTTTTTGTGTTTTATTTATACAATTTCATGACCATTTCATATTTTTGACCAAACGGACGACTATAAGGCTTCCTGCCGCGAGAGCCGCCTGTGCGGCAAAATAGATGATCATTCCCGCTGTGCTTCCGCTGAAAGTCCCCATTATCAGGGAAATGATTATGCCCGCAAGCGCAAGCGCTGCGATCGCTGCCGCAACTGACGCGTACACCGGGATGTGCAGCACAGTTGACTCGTGGACATACTTTCTGAGCGTCATTCCGCCATATGTCAGCCTGACCATTTTCCAGATCACAATGAACAGAGCTATCAGTTCCAACGCATAGGGAAGGATTATCAGGATGTTTCCCGCAAGTCCGCTTCCCGAAATACAGCCTATCACTATCAGCAGAACGGCAGGAACAGCAAGACAGATCCAGAGTATGGTCATCGTCCTCCGCCATTGATCTGTTCCGGCCTCATATGTCCTGTGTTCACCCGAATAGACGTATTTCCCGGATGTATCTTTCTGAAAGTCATTCAGGTATTCTTTTCGGAAACTTTTCTTCTTTTTTTTTCCGCTCATCTTACTCTATTGCGCTAAGGTCAAAATTCTCAAGCCACTTGGATGCGGTATCACAAACCTTTTTAAGACACTCCCCGTCAAACGGGCTTACAAGTCCTGCATTGGCCAGGAGTTCCGTAAATGTTGCTGTTCCGCCCTGTCTTGTATAATCCATGTAATGCTTCCAGGCATTCTTCTGATCCTCCTGGATCATTGCCCAGAATTCAAGCGATACGGTCTGGGCGAGACAGTAATCTATGTAATAGAACGGGCTGCCGTAGATGTGGCTCTGCCTCTGCCATCCCTCTCCTTCGCTGTAGAACGGGATGTCGCCGTCCAGCTTCATCCATGGCATGTATACTCCGAGGAGTTCTTTCCAGACTGCGTGCCTCTGTGCCGGCGTCATTTCGGGTTTTTCATATACCACATGCTGGAAGTGGTCCACCATCGTTCCGTACGGGATGAACTTGAGCGCCGATGCAAGATGGCTGTAAAGATATTTCTGCGCGTCTTTTCCGAAGAAGTCTTCAGCCCACGGCCACGCAAAAAATTCCATCGACATGGAATGCACCTCGCATGCCTCAAGCGACGGCCATACGACCGAGCACGGGACCCTGTCGATGTTCATGTACGCCTCAAAGGCATGCCCTGCCTCGTGTGTGACCACCTCGACATCTCCCTGGGTGCCGTTAAAGTTTGCAAATATGAAAGGCATGTTGTAGTCAGGTATCTCTGTGCAGTATCCTCCGCCCTGTTTGCCTTCGGTGCTCAGGACATCCATCATCTCCATGTCGAGCATGGCATTGAAGAACTCGCTGGTCTCGGGAGACAGTTCATCATAAAACTTCTTTCCTGCTGCAAGGATATCGTCTGCAGTGCCCTGAGGCTTCGGATTCCCGCTCCTGAACTCAAGCGCATTGTCCGAAAAGCTCATCGGATATGTCTTTCCGAGGCGCTCGGCCTGCTTTTTAAAAATACTGTCGGCAACCGGTACCAGGTAAGTCCTGACAGCCTCGCGGAACTTTTCCACATCTTCCTTGGTGTAGCAGTTGCGCTCCATCCTGTAGTATCCGAGCTGTGTATAACCGTCATATCCGAGCTTCCTGCCCATGGTATCCCTGAGATGGGTAAGGCGGTCATATATCCTGTCAAGATCCCCCTGATTGTCCTTATACCACTGCCCTTCGGCTTTCCATGCGGCAAGCCGTTCCTCATCATCAGCGCTGTTCTTGAACGGCGTCATCTGCGAAAGAGTGTAAACTCCGCCTTTAAACGGGATCTGTGCTGAAGCGATAAGGTTGTCGTATTCCTGGACAAGGTCATTTTCTTCCTGCATCTCGGGGATGATCTCCGGTGAAAATGTTTTCAGCTCTATTTCAGCATTTGTAAAGATTATCTTTCCGAATTCTTTTTCGAAATCCGGTCTGAACGGACTCTCCATAAGCGCAAGGGTCCACTGCTGCATATATTCCTCGAGCTGAGGCATCGCCTGGTTCCAGAACTTGTCCTCGTCTTTATAAAACTCTATGCGCGTGTCGATGGAGTGCCTTACCGAAGCAATCGTGGCAACCGACATCACATGTCGCTCCATATTATCCTTCTTAATGAAGACTTCCCTGGCTGCTTCATAAGAATCCGCATTTTTAAGTTCCTCTGTATAACCCGTGATCTCCCTGATAACTGCATCCAGATCAGGGCGCTCATACGGCATTTCCTTGAATTTCATTTACTACCTCCGAAAGCGATTGATTGTTTGGAAAATATTATAATCCAGATCAGCTTTTTATAGAAGCCTTTTCTGCCGGGGCATGCTCCTGTCATATCCTTGAATGTCCCAGATCTCAATGTTTTCATGTGATTTTATCCTAAAACAGTGAGATTTGGGGCGGTCTACAGCGCAGCAAAAAGGGCTGCCGTCCGGCAGCCCCTGAATGTCATTCATTTATGAGTGTTATGTCAAATCCGATCCTGTATCCGTCTTTCTCCATGGTCACCATGTTTTCAGGCTTCGACTTCGGTCTGTCTTCCGGATCGTATATGGTACGGTCACCTGCATGTGGAAACATCCTGTCATAGACAGTATGTCCGTCATGGCCGGGAAATGCGGGAGGTCCGCCCGGTCCGCCTTTTCTGGGTTCGGGCTTCACAGCCTCTTCCGGATGGGCAAGAGCGTACTCCGCTACGTTGATAAAGCCGAGGACATGCTCCTTTGAGAGTTTTCCGTTTCCTCCGAGAGCGAAGTCAAACTCATCAATGTGAGCCCTGATCTTCTGCAGTCCGTTGACCCATGATGTGAGTCCTCTGCTAAGCGGCTTGAACGGTCCGCCGAAGATCTCATCGCCGGAGAAAAGTATCCTGTTTTTCCTGTCAAGGACCATCATTGAACTAAGTGAATGATCCTGGATCTCAATTACCTCAAGTTCTCTT
>JAZOAJ010000402.1:0-2781 GCA_045595385.1 Lachnospiraceae bacterium
GTTATGATGAACTCTACCCTGCCGGGCCTTGAATCAAGGCGCTTATCCTCATTGAATTTGTTATAGTACTCGTGTAATGTTGTCATGCAGCATTTTTCTTGCGCTGCATGTTGCGGCCGATGATCTGAAGCACTATGGCAAGCGCTACAAGCGCGATGCCTATGATATCAGTAAGTGTTCCCGGTATGAGCAGCGTTATGCCGCCGGCTATGAACAAAAGCCTTTCAATGATATTTGTCTTCTTAAATACATATCCGTTAAGGGCAGCCGCAACGCCGAATATACCAATGATCGATGTCAGTATGACCATTATCGCATTCAGCACTCCGTTATCCATCAGTATCATGGAAGGATTCAGGGCAAAGACATATGGAACAAGGAACGCTGCTATGGCCAGCTTGGTTGCATTTATGCCGGTCTTCATCGGGTTTGATTTTGCGATAGCCGATCCCGCATATGCTGCCAGGGCTACAGGAGGTGTAATGTCAGCAACTATACCGAAATAGAACACGAAGAAATGTGCTGCTATAACATTTACACCCATCTGGATAAGGATAGGCGCGCATGTGGAAGCCATGATGCAGTAATTTGCGGTTGTAGGAACACCCATGCCGAGGATGATACAGCATATCATGGTAAGGAACAGACAGATCAGCATTGAGACGACAGGATTAGGGATCGATTTGCTGAGTCCGACTACCACTGTGATCAGCTTGTTAGCAAGACCTGTTGCAGTTATGCATCCTGCAACGATACCGGCCATGCAGCAGGCGATAACAACTGTGACGCTGCTCCGTCCTCCGGCTTCAAGTGAATTGTAAGTCATCTTGGCGACATTTTTAACTACTGTAACTGCGCCGTTCTTTTCTTTTACGGCATCTATTATCTGTCCGGGGATGACAACAATTATCGAAAGGATAATGGCAATTGCCGCTGAGAAAGCCAGTGTTCTGGATCCGGAAGCCACGAGCCATACAAGGACAACAAGAGGAACGAGAAGATATATCTGCGGAAGCAGAGCCTTTAATTTAGGCAGGTTCTCTCTTGATATTCCCTTCAGTCCAAGCTTTTTGGCTTCAAGATGAACGGCTATGAATATGCCGAAGAAATACAGGACTGCGGGAAGGATCGCAAGCAGCGCGACCTGCCCGTAAGGCACACCCATGTACTCCGCCATCAGGAAAGCGGCCGCTCCCATGATCGGGGGCATGATCTGTCCGCCTGTTGAAGCTGCGGCCTCAACTGCTGCGGCGAAATCCGGTTTATATCCGGTCTTTTTCATCATTGGGATCGTGACTGATCCGGTAGTAACGGTATTACCTACTGAAGATCCTGAAACCATGCCGCAGAGAGCCGACGATATGACGGCAACCTTGGCGGGACCGCCCGAATAGGAACCTACCAGTGCATTTGCGCAGCTGATGAAGAAGTTGGATATTCCGGTCCTCTCAAGGAAAGCACCGAATATTATGAATATCGCTATGAACTTGGCGCAGACCTGGACAGGTGTCGAAAGAATACCTGATGTACTGTAAAACAGCGTATACATCAGACGCTTGACAATTGTCCATGCGCTCTGGTCCGGCGATTGTATCGAAAAATGTATAAATGAATAAATAACGAGTATGCCTGCAACCACTATGATCGGAAGACCCACACAGCGCCTGCACAGCTCAACTATGCACAGTATCGCAATGATACCGATTATCGTAAGCAGCACTGACATCTTGGCTGCACTGGTGATCACCCTCGATAACCTTTTATAAGTAAAACAGTAATAGAAGAATGATGCTGATGCCACGAGCATGATCACGATGTCGTACCAGGGGATGTAATTTGGCCGTACATGTTTCTTGCTTGCAGGGTAATACAGATATCCGATGAGCATTACGAGCCCAAGGAAAGAAGTAAGCCTTATCTCAAGCGCAGCTGTGGAAAACAGGGTCAGATAAATGCAGTAAACCGAAAAGATCGCTGTAAGCGCTGAAATGATGACTTTCGGAACGCCGGTCCATATCCTGGTGGCTGACTCCTTGTCATACTGACGCATAAGTTCATCCTGGTTTATAGTCTCGTTTTTTACTTCACTCATGGAAATATTTCCTTTCGCTCAAAATGATCTGTACAGGCATGCATATGTCATTATATAAGCATGTCTCTGCAGATCATCAATTCCCGGGCCGCCGCCAAGGCAGCCCGGGAAAAAATGGATTATTGATAACTACTGATTATTTATCAGTATGTTCCTGCCGGGATAGTGTACTCGCTGTAGAAAGGTGACTCAGCAAGAAGTGCGCTGATATGATCAGCATCAAATCCGACAAGATAGATGGCCTTGGATGTAGCAAGGTCTGTGATGGCAGTTGTGGGAGCGCCTGCAACTATGAAAGCGGCATCGATCTTTCCATCCTTGAGAGACTCTGCTGAATCAGAGAATCCCTGGTAGATGGGATCGATATCATCTTCTGCAAGATCATATGTTCCAAGAACATCGATAGCGTTGAAGTAAACGCCTGAGCCTGAAGCACCGATCGAAACAGTCTTTCCTGCAAGGTCTGCTACAGATGCGATCGAAGGATCAGTTGTAACGATCTGAACTGCTTCCATGTAGAGTGCGCAGACAACTGAGAAGCTCTCAACCTTGCTTTCAAACAGCCTCTCACCGTTATATGCATATGACATAACGTCTGACTGGGTGAATCCGAGCTGGGCATTGCCGGCATCGATCTCTTCGATGTTGTTCTGTGATCCTGTAGAAGATACAACAGTTACGGAGATGTC
>JAZOAJ010000403.1:0-2629 GCA_045595385.1 Lachnospiraceae bacterium
AATATGGCTATATCCACCAGATAAATGATAATGAACACTGCCATCGTATCCAGCCTGCTGCCTCCAACGAAGTTATTCAGCGCATATCGCTGCAGCACTGGAGCTGCCAGATCGGCCGCTGTAAATACCAGGATCGTGAACACGATGAGGAACAGGCTCTTTCTGTACTTCTTGAGGAGCAGTGCCATCTTGGGTATCCCGAACAGAGGAAGCTTGGTTTTCTGCTTGTCTTTATCCATGAGCTTCCTCCTTTCCCGGGAGACTACCGTCTATCCCGTTCTGCAGTTCGTATATCTTCTGATAAATGCCGCCGGAGGTCCTGAGCTCATCAGGCGATCCTTCTTCCGCTATGCGCCCGTTCTCAAGGATGATCACCTTGTCAGCCTTTGACAGAGTGGTAAGCCTGTGTGAGATCAGTATGATGGTCGCTGTTCCGAAGCGCTCTTCAAGAGACGCGCGTATCTTTGAATCTGTTTCTGTATCCACTGCTGAAAGCGAGTCGTCAAAGATCATGATCGGCGCATTTCTCGTAAGGGCACGCGCAATAGCTGCCCTTTGTTTCTGCCCGCCGGAAAGCGTCACTCCGCGCTCTCCCACATATGTATCATAGCCTTTCGCGAAGCCTTCCACATTTTCATCAAGGCAGGCTGCGCGGGCTGCCTCCCTTATGTCGCTCAGGCTTATCTCTTCGCGTGTGATGCCTATATTATCCGCGATCGATCTGGAAAACAGGAACGGTTCCTGGAGCACCATGGAGATATTATCCCTCAAATGCTCTGTCCTGATCTTTCGTATGTCTGTGCCGCCTATTGTTATGCGCCCGCACCCTTCCGGAAGATCGTACAGCTTGTCAAGGAGCAGCATGAGGGTGGACTTGCCTGAACCTGTGGCTCCAAGAATGCCAAGCGTTGTTCCGGGTTCTATTGAAAAGTTAATGTCATGCAGTATCCTTGGACAGTTCTCATAGGCGAAGTTTACATGTTCAAATACTATCTCGCCGTCCATCGGGGCGTCTGTCGCCTCAGGATCTTCTTTTTCTGTCTCAGAATTCATGATGTACGCGATCCTGTTGATAGAGACATCCGCCTGGCTCATCTCAACAAGCATGCGCCCCAGCCTTCTGATCGGCCAGGCGAGCATTGCATTGTATGTAATGAACGCGACAAGGTCTCCTGCAGTCATGCTGCCTTTAACGCACATGACAGAGCCCACAACGATCACGAGCATGACCTGCAGCATTGACAGGACGTCCTGTACAGTAAAGAATCTGGCGAGCAATGTCCCCATTCTCATCCAGAGGCTGCAGTAGTATCCGTTTTTATCAAGGAATCTGTCAAGTTCATGGCGCTCCCCGGCAAATGCCCTGACAACGCGAACGCCTGTCAGATTCTCCTGGACCATGGCGGATACAACGCCTTCTGTCTCATCGCATACTTCAAATGATGCATGAAGTTTCCGTCCGAATATGAGAACGTATCCCAGTGTGATGGGAACTGTGGACATGGCTACAAATGTCAGCCCTACATTCATGCTGAACATGAAATAAAGTGAAAGTACGAGCAGAACTACGATCCTTATTACATTCGTCAGCTGTTCTGACACGAACTTTTTGACCTTGTCAACATCTGAGGTACATCTCTGGATAATGTCTCCGGTATGGTTCTTCATGTGCCAAGAAAACGGTAAATGCTCTATGTGCCTGAACAGCATGTCACGCATCCTCTTTACGAGTTTTTCTGATGCCTTGTTATTCAGTACCTGGGTGGCATACTGGCTGATGGCCCTGACAGCTGCAACAGCAACTATCGCAAGCGCCATTATCCAGAGATTCCGCCCTAGATAAGCGAAACCGCCAAAAAAGTTTACTATGTTCATCACCCACGGCGAATAATCCGGCTCAAGTCCTGCGATGGCATTGTCTATGGCCATGCGGATTATCTGGGGTGAGATCATGTCAGCAAGAGAAACTACCGCCGAAGCGATTATACCGAATATAAAAAGATGAAGACTGCCTTTAAGAAACCGGAGGAGCAGCCCCCAGTCGGTCTTTTTCTTCTTTCCTTTATTCTCTTTTTCAGTATCTTTATTATCGCCCATAGCAATTTAGGATTATATCACATATTGCCGTATGTGTGTTTTTAATATAAACTGCATATATATTCTATTGTATGATCATATTAGGGAAATGCCGGAAAGGAGTTCTAATGCCAGCTGTTTTATATACCTTTTATGATACTGAAGGCCTGTCCATACCTGAAGCCGCTGAACGGGAGCATGAACTGGGGCGAAAGCTTCTTTCTCTGGGACTTGGCAAACTGTACAGCCTGTCCATGTCTCCGGAGAGTCTGGAGTCGCTGCTTCTGATGGATACCGCCGGAAAACCCGCTCTGCCGGATCATCCTGACATACACTTTAACATAACCCACTGTCCGGGCCTTGTTGCATGCGCATTTCATGACAAGCCCATCGGCATCGATGCGGAACTTCCGGGTTATTTTGCAGAAGTCCTGATAGAGAAGGCACTGACTGATCCCGAAAAGGATTTTCTTGATCTGCAAAGTTCCTCTTCCGCTCTTCGGGAGGAGTGGTTTTACCGCTTCTGGACTCTTAAGGAAGCCTATGTAAAGAT
>JAZOAJ010000404.1:0-12785 GCA_045595385.1 Lachnospiraceae bacterium
CAGATCGCAGAAGCCATCGAGCTGCATTACCACCTGAAAAAGAAAGAAGCCAGGGAAAAAGCATGCGAAATGCTTGAGATGGTCGGGATCACAAGGGAAAGATACGATAACTATCCGCACCAGTTCTCAGGCGGAATGAAGCAGAGAGTTGTCATAGCAATGGCTCTTGCATGCAAGCCTGATCTGCTTCTGGCAGATGAGCCTACAACAGCTCTTGATGTTACAATCCAGATGCAGGTACTTGTGATGATCAGGGACCTCAGGGACCAGTTCGGGATGTCAATGATCATGATAACGCATGATTTCGGTATTGTAGCCGAAACATGTGACGACGTAGCGGTTGTCTATGCGGGAGAGATCGTTGAGTCAGGTTCATTGAGGGATATATTTAAGAATCCGTCACATCCGTACACGATCGGATTGTTTAACTCCATTCCTGACATAAAGTCTGACACTGCAAGGCTGGAGCCGGTTCCGGGACTGCCTCCCGATCCGTCAAACCTTCCGGCGGGATGTCATTTCTCACCCAGATGCCCGTATGCGACTGATGAGTGCAGAAATAATAAAATAGACCTTACCCAGATCTCTCCGGGACATTTATGCCGCTGCTGCAATCTTGATAGAAAGAAGGAGGACTGATCCATGGCGCTTCTGGAAATAAATAATCTGAAAAAATATTTCAAGACCAAAAAGGGATTGCTGCATGCCGTGGATGATGTTTCTTTCAAGATCGAGCAGGGCAAGACCATGGGTGTTGTAGGAGAGTCCGGATGCGGAAAGAGTACCTTGGGAAGGCTGCTTGTCCATCTTGAGGAAGCTACCGGCGGACAAATCATTTTTGACGGTCAGGATGTTACAAAGGCAAAAGGGAAAAACCTGGCGGAATTAAGACAGAATATGAGAATGATCTTTCAGGATCCATATTCTTCACTTGATCCGCGCATGACTATCGAGTCATCCCTTAAAGAGCCTTTGAGAAGCCTGGGAAGACCGTCCAGTGAAGTGGATGAGCGTATCAATGAGATCATAAAAATGGTTGGAATTGATGACAGGCTGAGGCTGTCATATCCTCATGAGCTTGATGGCGGACGCCGGCAGCGTGTCGGTATCGGAAGAGCGCTTGCCCCTAACCCCAAATTCATTGTATGCGATGAACCTGTTTCCGCACTGGATGTATCCATACAGGCTCAGGTATTGAATCTTCTTCAGAATCTTCAGGAGGAGCACAAACTGACGTACATGTTCATAACACATGATCTTTCGGTTGTAAGGCATATTTCTGATGATATCTGTGTCATGTATCTGGGCCAGCTTGTCGAGACCAGTCCATCCAAAGAACTTTTCATCCGGCCGCTTCATCCGTATACAAAGGCGCTGCTTTCAGCCATTCCGTCAACTGATATTGACCACAGGGCGGAGCGAATGAAGCTGAAAGGAGAACTGGTTTCCCCGATCAATCCCAAACCGGGATGCCGTTTTGCGCCGAGGTGCCCTTATGCCACTGATGAATGTCTTCAGCCACAGGTGCTTGAAGAGATCGAACCCGGACATTTCGTATCGTGCTGCCGTGTGAGGGAAGTACAGTAGATCAAAAATACTATAATGAACGTATAATATATAAAAAGCGCTTAAGCCGTCCGGCTTAAGCGCTTTTTACTAAGAAGAAAAAACATGAAGTTTTATAATAATCCCTGCAGAGTCGGTCTGTCCGGATATTTTTTCGCGACAGCGATCACTTCGGGGTCATTAAGGCAGCATAAGAATCCGTTGTCATATACCTGGACACTGCCTACTGTAAGAGAGCAGTGGCGTATATCAGCGGTAATGTGAGGATAGTACCCATAGTTCTCATTTGAACCTGCTGAGCCAAGGTGCCAGTGAACATTTGAATAATGTGAGTGCTCAACAAAACGGCGCTTGACATCGTTGGGGCATTCATATTTTTCAACATGAGCATTCGGATGGACTCCAAAATGGAACATATCAAATTTGCGCATTCCATCTCCGAGCTTTTCTTCCATTTCCGAAAGAAACTTATCAATGAGCAAAGCTTCCTTACATCCGGAGATCTTAACGATCCGGCTGTTTTCAACATCAACTCTGACGAGATCATCCCACTCCGGCGGAATATTGATATAACGTGACCAGAAGCTCAGCATTCTGTCAAAATAGTAGACTCCGTTAACATCCTTGCAGTTTACCGGGGGATGTACCCACTCCGGCCAGAATGCAACATGACGGACCTGTTTTCTGTACGAATCATAAGGCAGTCCGGGAATTCCTTCTCTTTTTACAGGATCCAGGACAAATCCTTCAAGGTGAGTCCCGTTAGGATCGGTCATTGTGAAAGGCGCCATATGGTTCATGAACGGCCTTGAGGCAACATGCCTGATCACGGTAACCAATTCGTACGGAGTCTGTGCCCATTCGCTCATCAGCAGTGTGGAGGTGGTGGGAAACATGGGAACACACCATGTTTCATATTTTTCCAGGTCTTTCCTGTATTCAGGATTCTCAGTTGTAGTCAGGTTAAAGGTCATGTTGATCACGAGGTCAGCTTCACGAACAGCTGCCTTCAGGATCGCAGGATATTTCCAGTCATGTTTGGAACTCGTGTCATCATACCACATGATAAAACAGGTAGCTCCGCGCGATTCCAGCACACTGGCGGTCCATGCCACAGCTTCTTCATCCACAAGATTATCGCCGTTATAAAGACCGTCTTTTGCAGCCAGGATCAGGACCTGCATTCCCGGTTTGACTTCTGCAACATTATCGACCATGTCTGATAATGAATTCATTGCTGCCTTGGGGATTCCAACCTGAATAGACATACTTTCTCTCCTTGTAATTGTTTTTACGTTTTTATATTAACATCAGCCTTTTTTACATGTGAATTATCAATTACTGAATCAAAAATAGGAAAAATTGAATATGTGATCTCATCATTAAATTTTTCCAAATTCATATAAGGATATTCCAATTTCACAAAAGAACACCCGAAAATTATAATTTAATCGAGTAAAAATCTGTTCACAGCTATATCCCAACAACATTTTTATAAGGAGAAAAACAACATGTCTAATGTCGGTTTCAGGATTTATTCCAAGATCAACAGACCCTCCAGAGAAAGAGTGGAACTGCTAAGAGGGCTTCCGGTAGCAACTATAGATGACTGCATGAACAGGCTGTTCTGCCTTACAGGGTTAAAGCCTTTTAATAAGGTCCCGATGCTTGGTACGGCTTTTACGGTAAAAGTACCGGCAGGTGAGAACAATCTTTTTAACAGGGCAATAGATCTTGCTGAGCCCGGAGACATACTGGTCGTTGACGGAGGAGCTTCCCTTGAAAGAGCTCTGTGCGGAAGCATCATGATCAACCATGCCAAGAGCAGAGGACTTGCAGGGTTTGTCATAAACGGCGCTGTAAGGGATGTGGATGAGATCGCAGAGATCGATTTCCCTGTATATGCTTTGGGATTCAATCCGAATGGTCCGCTCAAAAACGGCAAAGGTGAGATAAATGTTCCTGTAGTTGCAGGCGGAATGGCTGTAATGCCCGGAGATGTTCTTGTCGGAGACGGCGACGGCATAGTCCTGGTAAGGCCCGGAGACATCGAGGATGTTGTTGAAAAGACCAAAAAAGCGGTAGCCGGTGAAGCTCATGTCAAAGAAATGATCAGGAATAAGAGCTGGGACAGAAGCAATTTCATAAAGATCCTTGCTGATGAAGGCTGCGAGATAATTGATGACTGAAAACCTCTATATTTAGGAGATGTAACCATTATGAAGAAACTATTAACAGGCAATGAAGCGATAGCCTATGGCGCCTGGGAAGCCGGTGTCGAATATGCATCAGCATATCCCGGCACTCCGAGTACAGAGATCCTGGAGACACTGGCCAAATTTGACAAGAATGAGCTTATAGCTGAATGGGCTCCAAACGAGAAAGTTGCGATAGAGAACGCATTTGGCGCTTCCATGGCAGGCGTAAGAAGCATGGCATCCATGAAATGTGTCGGCGTTAACGCATCCGCTGATCCGTGGATGTGTTTTTCCTACACCGGTGTCGGTCAGGGAATGGTAGTCGTGATCGCCGATGAGCCCGGACAGCAGTCTTCCGGCCAGTCTGCGCAGGACGACCGGTCATTTCTAATGCATGCACGTCATCCTTTCTTTTCCCCGGCCAACAGTCAGGAATGTATTGACATGGTAAAGGCTGCCTTTACTGTATCGAACGCCATCGACGGACTTGTTGCCATTCACATGACTACACGTGTATGCCATGCAAAAACAGTAGCAGAAACAGGAGAGAGGGTAGTTCCTGTACATAGGGCATATATCAGGGACGCATCAAAGTATGTACCTCTTCCTGCACACTCCCCGGCCATGGTAAAGCATAGTTTTGATAAACTCGCCCGGATCAAGGAGTATTCAGAAAATTCACCGTTTAATTTTGCTGAAATGCATGACACCAAAATAGGTGTTGTCTGCTCAGGATGCTGTTATTACTTCGCCAAGGAAGTATTTGGGGACAATGCTTCATACTATAAGGTCGGCATGGTAAATCCTCTTCCGATCGAAAGCATTAAGAAATTTGCGGCGCAGGTCGATAAGCTCTATGTGATAGAGGAGACTGACCCGGTAATTGAAAACCAGATTAGGCTTGCGGGAATTGAGTGCACCGGTAAAGACATTCTTCCAAATACAGGAGAACTCCTTCCGGAAGTACTGAGAAAAGCTCTGTTTGGAGAAGAAACAGACAGTTATGACGTTGACAGGACCAAAATTGTGGGAAGGCCTCCTTCATTCTGTGCAGGATGTCCCCACAGAGGTGTTTTTTACGTTCTCGGAAAGATGAAGAATGTCATGATCTCTTCAGACATCGGCTGCTATTCATTGGGCGCGGTCGATCCTTTCAACGTAGGTGACACCGGAGTCTGCATGGGATCTTCCGTTTCAATTGGCCATGGCTTCGCAAAAGCAATGAACAAGATCAACGGGAAATATAGTGTCATCAACGTTCTGGGAGATTCAACTTTCTGCCATACAGGCATAAATGCGCTCATTGGAGCAGCGTACAATCAGGCTCCCTGTGTGACGATCGTACTTGACAACAGGATAACAGGAATGACCGGACATCAGCAGAACCCCGCAACGGGATTCACGGCTCAGGGCGATCCGGCTCCGGAAGTAGATATCCCTTCACTGTGCAGGAGCATAGGGATCAGGCATATTACAACAGTTAACCCCAATAATCTTGATGTGTTCAAACTGGTCCTCGAGGAATATCTGAAGCTGAATGAGCCTTCAGTGATCATAACCAGATGGCCTTGCGCACTGAAAAAATTCAGCCCGCAGGATATCGACGAATTCCCCGGAATGTACAAAGACCATTATGCAGTTGACAGTGAGAAATGCATCGGCTGCAAGATGTGCCTGAAGTGCGGATGCCCGGGACTGGAATTCGATCCGGAGACAAAAAAGGCAAAAACTAATGCTGACTGCGTCGGCTGTTCAGTCTGCGCCCAGATATGTCCGAAGAACGCTATTGAAAAGGAGGCGAGATCATGACAAAAAGTGTACTCCTTGTAGGAGTTGGCGGACAGGGAACCATAACAGCTGCCAAGCTCCTTACGAACGGACTTCTTGAAGCCGGATACGATGTCAAAATGAGCGAGATCCACGGCATGAGCCAGAGGGGCGGATCGGTGTCCTCCCATGTAAGGTATAACGAAGACGGACCTGTTTTTTCACCGGTCATCGGACCTAAGGAAGCGGATCTGATCGTTTCATTTGAACCGATGGAAGCGCTCAGATGGATCGACTGCCTTAAACCGGGCGGAGCTGTCGTTACAGGCACTGACAGGATAGCGGGCCTGCCCATCCTTACCGGTAAAGCAGAGTATCCTGAAGGAATAATCGACGAAGTCAGAAAAGTCGCTGAAAAAGTGATCACAGTTGATGCGCTTAAGGAAGCTGTTGCGATCGGCAACAAGAAGGTAGCTAACGTCATCCTTCTCGGAACAATAGTCAGGTACATGGATCTTGAGAACATAGATTGGGAACAGATCATCAAGGACAATGTACCGCCCAGATTTACAGAACTGAACATTAAAGCAATAGAACTAGGTAAAACACTTATTTGAAATACAACGGAGGTCTTGAACATGAAAAAAACAGTTACAGCAGTAATAGCCAATTATCCCCATACACTTGCAATTAAATCCGGCGAGCTGAGCAGCGATGTATTTGAGTTCAGCTTTACAGAGTATAAGGGAATCCCCAAGGCTGCAGACGATATGCTGGCAGATCTGGACAACATGGCTTTTGATTTATGCGAGATGCCCCTGGTCACATTCTTCCAGGCGATCGACGCCGGCGCAAAGCTTAAGCTCTTGCCATTGATCCTTGGCGGAGAGTTCCACCACGGAAGCTGCTGGTATTGTCCTGCAAACGGCGAATTGAAGCCAGAAGATCTTAAGGGAAAGAAGATCGGAGTAAGGTCATACACCCAGACCACAGGACTGTGGGTCCGCGGAGTCCTTTCCGAGCAGTATGGGGTAGACCCTAAGTCAGTCACATGGGTAACTACCGAGCCTCCTCATGTTAAAAGCTATGAGCTTCCGGAAAATGTTCTGGTGATCCCTGACGCAGATCTGGCGCAGATGGTACGTGACGGTGAACTGGCAGCAGTGATCCAGGGCACGAAACAGGGCGCACCTGAAGGGCTTGTTCAGATCATCCCTGACATACCGGATGCGATCGCAAGATGGTATGACAAAAATAAATGTGTTCCTGTTAACCATCTGGTTTCATATCAGGAAAAGAACGATGAAGATGTTGTAAAGGCAGCATGCGCATTATTCTGCAAAGGCATTGATGAAACCTATCCCGTAGCTGAAAGAGAAGAGCCGTTTGTATTTGAATATGGTGTTGACGGTGCGTGGAAGGCCATAGAGGTCGGCATGAATTACTCATTTGAGCAGGGGCTAATCTCCAGAACATTTTCAAAAGAAGAAGTATTCGGAAAGATATTTGTTTAAACAGTGTAATCAATTAACCCGTTTAATTTAGGAGGACATAACAATGATTAAAGACGATGTTTTACTGGTTGTAAGCGCACATACTGCTGACTGGATCTGGAGAAGCTCAGGTACGATCGCAAAATATCTTGAGGCAGGCGCACAGGCTTATGTCATCTGCCTGACCTATGGAGTAAGAGGTGAATCAAACCCGCTCTGGAAGGTTGAAGGACAGACCGCACAGGGCGTCAGGGATGCGCGCACTATCGAATGCAGGAATGCTGCAGCAGCTATCGGTCTCCCGATAGAGAACCTGATAATGCTTGATTTCAATGACTTCCCGCTTCTTTGTGAACCTGAGATCCTTCAGGCGCTTCAGAAGGAGATCAGAAAGATCAGACCTACACTGATCCTTACTCATGATGAAGCAGACAGCACAAACTACGATCACGGATCATGTCATGAGATCGTAAAACTGGCTCTTAAGATGGCTACATCCGCAGGAATTGAGACTGATGGATTAAAGCCCTGCAAGAATGTCCCCATTTACGGATTTGAGGCATCTGAGGCTGAAAGAAGCGGATACATCCCTCAGATCTACATCAATATCACATCTGTTTGGGATAAGAAACTTGCAGCAATGAAATGTGTTACATCCCAGAAGGAAGGTCCGAACATCCATACCCGTCTTTCTACCCACAGAGGATGGCAGGGAGCAAGAACCGTTACCGGCATAAACGGAATGGAGTATGGCGAGTCATTTAAGATGTTCTTCCCTCTGTGCGTTGAAGAACTCCCGTCAACTGTGACCAAATAATACTCAGGAGGAGAGATCATGGCAAAACATTCACTTGCTGAAAAGATAATAGCAAAGAATGCCGGATTGGATGAAGTATTCCCGGGGCAGATCGTTAACGTTAACGTAGACAGGCTGCTTGTAAACGACATGAATGCCCCGACAACATTCAGAAGCTTTGAATCCCTGGGGGTAAAAGAGGTTGTTAATCCTGACAGAGTACTTATTGGTGTTGATCACGAGGTCCCGCCGGTAAATCAGAGGGCTGCAAACAATCTGGCTTTTGACAGGGCATTCTGCAAAAAATACAACCTTCCGTTATTTATGGAGATTGGCCGCCATGGTGTCGGTCATCAGCTGATGATCGAAGACTTTACGCGTCCGGATGAGATCGCAACAGGTACGGATTCCCATGCTACCACATACGGCGGACTGGGATGTCTTTCAGCAGGCTGCAACTCATCAGACGCAGCTGTGATCATGGCTACCGGAAAAATGTGGATGAAAGTTCCAGAGACTGTATGCGTTACCCTTAAGGGCAGTCTCAAACCCGGTGTCTCTGATAAGGATATCGCTCTTGCGATCCAGCTTCTTGGAACACTTGTCGATTTCAACTACAAATGTGTCGAGTTCCGCGGAGAATATGCCCACAAGATAAGCATGGACGGCAGGTTCACTATCTGTAACGAAACATGCGAGACCGGTGCAAAATGCGGTATTTTCCCGGCTGATGAGATCACTGCAGCTTATATGGGTGATCCTGCTGCAGACTACATGGATTCAGATGAAGGCTATGAGTACGCGGCATATTATGAAGTCGATCTCGATTCTCTTGAGCCCTCGCTTGCCTGTCCGTTTGAAGTAAACAATGTACATCCGGTCTCTGATGTAGTTGGTATCCCGTTCCAGCAGGGTCTGATAGGCTCATGCACTAACGGCCGCATGCAGGATTTTTATGAGGCTGCCGAGATCCTTAAGGGCAGAAAGATCCATAAGGATGTCCGTCTTCTCATAGTTCCGTCCAGCACAAAGGTATACAGGGAGATCATTACAAGCGGATTGGCTGAAATATTCCTTGAGGCAGGCTGCGCTCTGTTAGGACCGAGCTGCGCAAGCTGCGGCGGGCAGGGTGAAGGATGCCTTGGAACAAATGAGGTCTGCCTCAGTACTACAAACAGGAACTGGAAAGCAAGGATGGGCGATGCAACGACCCAGGTATACCTCGCTTCGCCAAGGATCGTTGCCGCATCATGCATCACTGGCGTGATAACAGACCCGCGTGAATACATGTGAAACAGGAGTTGAAAAATGAGTAATACATTATTTTCAGGAAAAGCATACCTTACCGGTGATAATACATCATCATATCTCCTCAGTTATCCTTCCCGCTGGAAAGAATGCAAGGCTGATCCGGAGCTCCTTGGTGACTGGCTGTTTGAGCCGCTGGTTCCTGAATTTGAAGGAAAGCCGGGAGCTTTTAAGGCACTTGGATATAAAGTCCTTGTTTCAGGAGTGGATCTTGGCGGAGGCTTCAAATCAAATGATGATCCTGCCCTTACTGTAAAGGGCGGCGGGATCGAGCTGGTCGTGGCAGACGATATCAACAGGATATTCTTTAGAAACTGCATAAATCTTGGCATTCCGATCATATCCTGTCCCGGGGTAACAAGGATCGTTAATGACGGAGATATCATTTCAGGTGATATAGCAACCGGCGTCATCAAAAACGAAACTACAGGCGAGACCATTCAGGGAGAGCCTCTGTCAGAGCTGGCAGTAGACATAATCCAGTCCGGCGGCCTGATCCCTTACTGGAAAAACAAGATTGGCTGAGAAACTATAAACCAGGCATATTCCCATATTCAGAAATTACATTGGAGGAAAAAACATGACTGGACAGATAGCAATCCCCGAGAGAGCAATGATAGCGCTCTGTGACATGGTCGATAATTGCGCCAGGATCAAACCCGGCATGGAAGTCGTGATAATCGCACAGAGAAACGGTCTGTGCGGAGGAGTGGACCTCGTGGATGAGGATGCCATTGCCTGGACGACATCTGTTGTGGAATCCCGCGGCGCGAATTGTACAGTGATCTGGTTCGATGAACCAAATGTAACAAACCGTTGGCGTTATCCCCCGGTTTTAAAAGGCGCGATCGCAAATTCAGATGTTGTTCTTAATTTCTCTTCGACGCTGACAAATGAGGAGATCCAGGAATTCAGGATGCATGTCAGGGAAGTTAAGAGCTGGAATATCAGGATATTTGCTCTGACTTCCAAACTTTTGCAGACGGATTGGGCGCTGACGCCTTATGAACTGGTCAGCACCATCAGGAAGGTCAGTTCAAAACCTTTCATGGTCGATAACACACCATTTGTTCTTACTGATCCGAATGGCACATATCTGGAAGGATATACCCTTATCCCGACTCCGCGTCCGGGAATCCCCGGTGTCGCGTATGGCAAGCCCAGACATGAGACCGGACGTTATGCACCGTGGCCTGAATGGCTGCACACCCAGATAAGATGCAGGGACATCAATGGCGTATGCACATTCAATAAGATGCTGGGCTGGTGGGCGATACATATCGGTATCAGGCCGGAATGGACGGATCCGGTCTCTGTTGAGATCAAGGACGGTGTCATTAAGAGCATTACCGGCGGTGAAGAAGCAGAAAAGATAAAGTCATTCATGGAAAGCATGGAAGACAAAGTCGGTGAGAAGATCTGGCTGTTTGATACATTCCATTTTGGTGTACATCCGAATGCGTTTGTCACAGAAGAGGAGTGCCCGCATGAGCTGCACAGACGTCTGATAGATCACTCCAACAGCCATAACATCCATTTCCATCTCGGAAGTGCACCTGCCAATGATACATATCCGTTTTGGGTGCATATAACAGGAGATGTCCAGCATGCGACTTTCAAGGTAGGGGATACCCTGGTACATGATAATGGATATTTATGCGCACTGGATGACCCCGAAGTAATGGAAGTGGAAGCAAAATATCCCGATAGGCCGGGCGTTCGCAGAAGAAAACGATCAATTGAGTAGAATTTGGCGTTTGATCAGCACCAAATTGTATATATTTCACAATTTTAAGAATTTAGGAGGAACTTAAAATGAAGAAATTAGTAGCACTGATTCTTGCAGCAGTAATGGTTATATCTCTTGCTGCTTGCGGTTCACAGCCGGCACCGCAGCCCCAGACAACCGGCGCTGCTCCTGCTGAAACAACAGCTGGCGGCGGGGATGCACCCGCAGAGACCACAGAAGCGATCATACCTGAAACTCTTCCTGAGGGGATCATCTCCGGATCAGGAAAGGCCGGCGGCTCAGGATATGTTGCTGACAATGTTTACAGGGATACTGTAGAAGTTGCCATCCCTGATCTTGCAACTAACATCCAGCCTTGGGCAGGAACAGCTGCAGGACGTCATTACACAATGTACAACTTCTACCAGCCTTTATTTGAGTTTGATAAGACTACTGGCGAGAACGTACTCGTTCTGGCTGAATCCATCGAGAAACTCGATGACACTACTTATCAGGTTAAACTTCGTGAAGGCATCAAGGATTCCAATGGAAATGAATTCAAGGCTGATGACGCTATATTCTCGATCGAGAGCTGCGTGGCACTTGGCAATGTTTCCGGAACCAAGTCGATCGGCGATGTAACAAAGATCGATGATCTTACATTTACCATTGCCATGAACACAAAGGCCGATTATCAGTTCCCTTCATCCATCCCGATGATCATGATGGTCACAAAAGCATCCTTCGATGCTTCCGGAGATGAAATGGCAACACAGCCTGTAGGAACCGGCCCTTACAAACTTACAGCTTATGAGTCCGGCTCTTCAATGACTCTTGAGAAAGTTGAAGATTACTGGGGCGCAGATCTTGCTGACAGGGACGCAAATCCTGAGACCTGGTACTATTTCGCACAGAATGTAGGAAAGATCGTTTATACAAAGATCAAAGAAGCATCACAGGAGTCCATCGCACTTCAGAATAACGACGTACAGGTTGCTCTCGGACTTTCAGGTACAGAAGCAGATAACCTTAAGTCAAATTCTGATTTTACAGTTTGGACAACTGTAGATTCAAAATCATTTAACGTATTCTTCAACTGCGGTGAGAAGAGTGTAATGCAGAGCAAAGAGCTCCGTCAGGCTGTATGCTATGCTATCGATGCTGCAGGTGTTCTTCAGGGAACCGGCGGATATGGCAAACAGGCTGTTACATTCGGATCGCCTGTCTTCGCTGATGTTGATCCTGATTGGAAGACCGATGACTATTATGCATTCGATGTTGACAAGGCTAAGGAACTTATTGCTGCTTCCGGCGTTGACACATCAAAGGAAATCCGTATCATGGTCAAGTCCGCAGCCGAGAACGTTAAGATAGCTACGATCATCCAGGGATATCTCATGTCTGCAGGTTTCCCTTCAGTAACTATCGGTGAGCTCGACTCCGCTGCATTCGCTGACAGCAAGTATAATGCTGACCTGTATGACATCAGGATCGATGATGCTTCATACACCTGCCTTGGTGACCTTTGGACACAGTTCCTTAATTCCGGCAAGAACGATGTAAGCTATGCCCAGATCAAAGATGAGGCACTTGAGGAACTTCTTGCAAAACTCGGAACAAAGGAAGGCCGCAGCAAAGAGAACATCAATGCAGCTCATGAGTATATCAAAGAGAATGCATACTGCTATGGTCTGTACAGTAAAATGCTTTACAACGTAACAAAGAACGATATCGTTGAGATCGCATTCATGCCTAAGCTTTATGCTATGCCGGGAGCATTCTGCTATCAGTAAATCAGTATTCAGGATAGTCGATTGGCAAAATGATCAGGGGGGCTGTCACAGCTTGCTGTGGCAGCCCCATGGAATAAGGAAGAGGTTTATATATCATGTGGAGGTATATCCTAAAAAGACTATTATTGATGATCC
>JAZOAJ010000405.1:0-4888 GCA_045595385.1 Lachnospiraceae bacterium
TATTACGTCCGGTTTGAAAAACCTGTTGTCGGAATACAGATTGTGCCTTTCTATGAAATGCCTGATCTGACGGCTTACAAGGCCTTCTATGGATTTCCCTTCCTGAATGCTGCTCCGTATCTCGCGGGATGTCATGTGTTCATAATATACCGGCAGCTTTAAAGTGATGACATAGCCGGTCAGACGCTCTTTAAGCACACCGGTATCAATGAATCCCGATGCTTCATTCCTGACAAATATGATGTGCGGGAACGAATGAACAGAACCTTCATACGGCGGCTGCTGATATATGAGATCATTTTCAACACGGTCGCTTCCCATTACCAGCCAGACTTTCCGGCCGGGGAAAAGTGATGAGAGCATCTTAAGATCATCAGGGTTCTCTGAATTGACGGAGATCTCCTCGGGAAACATCCTTACATTGGCAATATCGGTAACTGACATCGCTGCGATCTGCCTTCTGATGAGCATCGGCTGCATGTTGCGGTTCCAGGCAAAGTTGTGGACATTTACATATACGAGAAATCCCATGTCCGATATCTCACGGACAATGGCACGGTGGCCGTTCGAGAACGGATCAAAACTTGAAGAGAAAAATGCGACAGGCATGTCACTGTCAACATATACCCTGCTGAGTTTCTTTAAATAAGCTGATATATGCCCTACAGGAACAGTATGGCACATAATATCCGGATAGATAATGTTCTTCATGCAGATAAGTGCATCTCTGGCCAGATCAGCACAGCAGTCATTGCGTCCGTCATCCGCCCTGACATCAACGGAACCGAGCGCGCTGAAAACGCCGCACCCGATATAAAACAGATTTCCGGAGACAGTATCCTGTATGTCACTGTACAATCCGCGCCTTACCAGCCCGCATAGTCTCCTGAACAGTTCCAGCTCCTGTTCTCCGGGGTCATCATCTTCAGACATGACTTTAAGGATGCTGCACATTGTTTCCAGTATCCTTGCGACTGTATCGGGATCGGCGCCGGAAGCCAGTTCCTGGATGTCTCCCAGAAGTTCGAGTCTGCTTGATATATCAAGCCTGTTAAAGAATCTGCCAAGAAATTCAGGGACGTAACCGGTCTCGTCATACCCTATGTCCAGTATGTTAAGCAGGTCTTTTACGATCTCATATTTCTGCTGCTGCGATATACGGTCCGATAATTCCAGGATGTCGGTTCCTGCCCTCTGGAAAACGATCTCGTCGGGGTTGAGCCTGAGCAGTATCATCAGCTGCGCAATATATACAGAAAAACTGCTGCTGTCCGCGTCGGGCTTTTCGTATCTCTGCCTTAAGATACGCAGGTTGACAAGTTTGAAGATCCAGGGCAGATCTGCCTTCATGTTATCGCTGAAAAGGACGCCATCGTCAGGTTTAGGCATGAAAGATATCTCGTTTTCAGTGCCGAGCATGGCGCATATCTGTCTGATGAGAACATTGTCGGCATTGCTTATTGAAAGATCTCGGCTGTCATACATCTCTCTGAAGGACTGCATCAGAAAACCGGCAAAGTCTTCGGAAGGACGCCAGCCCTGCTCCAGCCATACATTAAGGAGATAGAGAGATGCTATCCGTACTTCGGCATTGTCGTCTTTTCTCAGGAAATATCTTATGAATCCGCCTATGTAACCGCGCTGCATCGCACCCCATTCTTTAATGGGGATAGTGAAAATGCCGCTGATCAGACGAAGGCATGTCCATGCGTCCCATCTGGTCGATTTAAAGAAGGAAGCATAACTGTTAAGAATTGTCCTTTTAAGGTTATCGGGTACTTTGTCATATACCTGAAGGAAAATGACACGCAGGGGGTCTTCAGACAGTCCACCGCTCTCAGAAGGTCTGCGGGTCTTGATGAAAAGGATCTTATGCAGATAATCGTTCCATACTGACATGTCTTTCTGACACACCGCCGCTAAGATGTTGCCTGCTGCAGAAGCCGCTGCACGGCGGATGGAACGCTGACCGTAAAACATCATGTCATAAAGACAGGAAAGGACAGTATCAACAGAATAGCCCTGATCTGAGCCAATGCTGTCTTCGAGTGAGAGGAGCTGGGCCTTTGTCCGCCAAAGATCACTTTGGCGGCTTAAGTTTTCGATCAGCCTGAAAAATCCATCAGGTGATGAAAGAAGGATGTCCCTTTCACTCTGCATCGATCCCAGAAGTTTCTCAAAAGTATCTGACAGCTGGGTTACAGTCATCAGTTCAGGCAGGCATCCGTCCAATATGCCGCTTGATAAATGATAGTATCTTCCGTTTACATCAGTCATTATCGGTTCCTCGTTTCTCATCAAAACAGCAGACAAGATGCTCATTCAATAGATCGTGATACATCGTGCAGCCTTTGCCGGACACATGGTACAGGCCGGCGATACTTTCAAATTTTTCAGCCTGGGGAACTATTTCACTGAGGCTGTTTCCCAAAGACCTGAAAAGGTCAGGGTTGAATACCCTCCTGCGGTCGTCTTCAAATACAGCGCCGTAAAGGATCTCGCTCTCAACAAGATCCTGGAATATGTGGCTTCCGTAGGAAAGCTCGGGATTATATCCGGATCCGGATTCTGCTATCTCAAAAATGGCCTTAAAGCCGCTGATGTCAGAAAATGCGGTAGGAACCCCCAGTTCGGGAGATGAAGTTCCTATGCGGCCCGGGACCAGTAAGATCATGGACTGTTCTTTGTCCCTGAAATACCAGTTTATGGAACCAATGAGCTTTGCGATCTCACTTTTCTGGTTGTAAGGAAGCTCATAGTATTTTTTCGGATCGACATATACGATCCAGTCGATCTCAGTCTTCTGAGAAAGTCCGAGTGTGCAGTGTGATATGTCAAGGATCGTGCAGCTGTCTGAGATGTCATCGGGGATCAGCTGCCTGCCGCTGTCCACGAAATGCTGAAGAGGCCTGCACTGCAGCAGGTTTATGACATATTCCCCGCCTGCCGCGAGATTGATCGTAAATTCAATGTCTACGGGCTGGCCGTATTCCTCCTCAAGCGTTCCAAGGAGGTCCCTCATGTCTTTCATTATTTCCGCATTCTTTACAAGACCGTCACAGGAGATGTATACAACATCTCTTCTCTTTCCCATGTTTGCAAGCATCTGTTCTGCTTCGCGGTCATGTGTGAGGGCAGCTGCCTTGATGTGGGAAGGCATGTACTTATCGATGGCATGGTACGGCAGATGAAGGAGCTCACCGCTTTCCCTGTCCAGAACATCAACATTTCTCTGTGAATATTTATGATGTTCAGCCTTTGATTTATAGGGAACCGCTGTGGGACGGTCAAGGCTGACAAGTCTTGGGTAAGAGCCGTTAGTCCTGTCAACAGCGCCCGTGCCAAGCCCCATGACAAGCCGGAGCATGCCGGCCTTGGGATCTAGTGAATCAAGAAATGTGTATGTGCTGTATGAATAGCCCACGCCTGCTGCGCAGGGCATGTAGTATTTATCATAATGCGAACCGCTTACGCGCTGGACCAGGAGCGCCATCTGCTCGTCCCTGTTATCAAGTCCTCTGCGCATGCGGTAATCGAGAGCCGACCTGCTGAGCGTGCTTGCATATACAACCCTTACGGCATTTTCAAATTCCTCCAGCCGGTCACGTGCTGATCCCATGCCCGGACAGAATACTGATTCATATTTGCCCGCAAAAGCATTTCCGAAACCGTCTTCGAGGATGCTGCTCGAACGGACTATGACCGGAGAATTCCCATAGTAATCAAGCAGTGATATGAATTCTTTTTCTATTTTCTCCGGAAATGTCCCATGCAGCAGAAGTTCCGAGAATTCATCTGCGAGAGCGAAATATCCCTCGCTCGTCCTCTGCTTCACTCTCATGTCCCAGAAACCGTTTTCAACGATGTATGTATAGAAGACATCCGAACCCACAAAAAACGAGTCATGCGGCTCCATCCTGTAGTAGATATCAGGGCAGCAGTTCTCCATGATCTTGCGTGCTATGAGCATTCCGCAGGATTTGCCGCCTATCAGGCCTGTCCCGACCATGTGCTCTTTTACGAAGAAATAGTCCTCCGGTGAGAAATGCTTTTCAAGAAGGTGACGTATGTGTTCATCGCGGCTCATCATGATATCGCGCATACGGTTGCAGCCTTCCGTTACATCACGGCCGTCCTCAAAGTCGCGCTGGACATCATCAAAGAACTTGTCCCAGCTGTCCCGGTTGCTGCTCCTTACCTTCCTGAGCTCCAGATCGACTGCTCTTCTGAAATGGCTTTCAGTAACTCCGTCAGTGACAGGGACAAAAGATCCTGAGGGTTCATCAAAAACATGGGGGATATTGATGCTGCCGCTATTTTCCGGGCCCATCCATACAGGACGAAGGAAGAGGTTCTTGAAATCTGAATACAGTTCAAGAAACGCTGATGTGCGTGATCTGATGTTTTCAATGGATGCAAGAGAATGCCTTCCGCGTATCAGCGGGAAAAATGCCTTGCATGACTTCTGCAGGATCATTGGCGTGATGACAGTGAAGAAGTTCTCCATCATCATGTCCGTTGCCCATGCAGTCTGCAGTTCAGAAAGGGAATCAAATATATACAGTATCCCGTTCCCGTTTTCATTGATGACATTGGAAACATCCACTGTAAATGCTTCAAAACGGCGGGACAGGGTTATCTCCCTGATCTCATCAGTCTCTTTATCATCAAGCATTTTCTCACAGCTTGAAAAGTGGATATAGATCACCCTTACCCCTGCCTTATGGGATTGGTCGATCAACGGAAGCACAGCTGACTTGAAATCAGCAAGAGATCCGGTATGCCATACAATGTTCTGAGGCACATTTATGTCTTTGATATCTTCGTCATAAGATGCAGACTGCAGCATATTTCCTCGCTTTGATCCCTGATCATTCAGGTTTTATCA
>JAZOAJ010000406.1:0-2863 GCA_045595385.1 Lachnospiraceae bacterium
AGCTGCTCGATCTCTGCTTTTTTAAGATGCTTCAATTTACTGCTCCTTTCGCCGTATAGGCCGTTATTTTTGTTACTAATAAATTATCAGAAAAACGGTTCTTAGTAAATATATTGATTAGGCAAAAAGGGGGTTGAAAACAGTTTCCTGCCTTATGGATATACGATATAATATAAGATTGATAATAATGATCAGCAAAACAGGAAGGCTGAATGAACACTTTTCAGAAATTTACCGGACATTTAAAGACTATTCTGGCACATAAGCACCATGTCCTCATACACTGCGCAAAAGCAGGTATCACCTGGCAGGGGGTACTTCACGACCTCTCCAAGTTTTCACCTGTTGAATTCATCCCGGGCGTGCGGTATTTCCAGGGAGATAAAAGCCCGAACATCGGAGAGCGGGAAGAGTTTGGCTATTCGCTTGCCTGGATGCACCATAAGGGAAGGAACAGGCATCATTTTGAGTACTGGAACGATCTTAATCTTGAACTGAAAAGATATGCCCCTGTCAAGATGCCGGTGAAGTATCTGATAGAGATGTTCTGTGACAGAGTGGCTGCAAGCAAGGTGTATGCAAAAGAGAAGTATACCGACTCATATGCTCTGGAGTATTTCAACCGGAGGAAAGAACATCCGGAAATGCATCCGGAGACTGAAGTCATGCTCAGGAAACTTCTTACGATGCTCGCTGAAAAAGGCGAGGATGAGACATTTGAGTATATCAGGGCGCTTCGAAAGAAAAACAGTTATTAAATTGAAAAACAGCCGTTTTTGAAATACAATAATCTATTAACAATAACTTGGAAAAGGGTACAAACACATTATGCTGAGATTTGATGTCAGGGACAAAAAACCAAAGCTTTATATAGAACTGGTCCTTATGGTAATTGCCGCGGCAGCAGTCGCCGCAGCAATTTTATTTGGCGGAGAATGGGATCTGGCCATTGCATCGGCGATACTTTCCGTATTCTTCACGGCATCTGCTTTTGTATTTTTCATGACATTTGTAAAGCAGGTCCAGTACAATCCGTATTCCTATAATACGATCATGTATTTCGGATTCGGCCTGTTCATCATATCGATAGCGCTTACATTCATCCTGCAGACGATAAGGTGCTTTCAGGCCCCGGATATATACAGATATGATTTCATAATACACATACTGCTGAGGTCGGCGAGAAACTACATGATCCTGTCGGCGCCGTTTGTACTTGCATTTGCAGTTGCGCTCTTTATATCAAACATTTCCCTGATCCTGCATGAGACGAAACGTGTACAGAACTTCCTGGGGATGCTGCTGGCAGTGCTCATGGTAGCCGGTGAAGTCGCCCTGTTCTTTTCTGATTATTATGTATCGGGCTCACTCGCGAGGATAATCGTGCATGAGATATTCTGGAATCTGTTTTCGGCGATCTATCTGTATTTTGAATGCATGATCATAGGCTCGATAGTTGCAGGTGCTATGACTGCAAGATATAAACCTGATCCTGACCAGGATTACATAATCATACTCGGTTGCAGGGTGGCTCCGGACGGAAAGCCTTATCCGCTGCTCGCACGAAGGATAGACAAAGCACTTGAGTTCTACAACAGGCAGCTGGAGGAAAGCGGAAAGAAAGCCATGTTCGTTCCTTCAGGCGGAAAAGGAAGCGATGAGATCATCTCAGAGTGCGGATGCATGAAGAATTATCTCATGGATCACGGGATCAGTGAAGATAACATACTCATGGAAGACAAGTCGGAAAATACCTTTGAGAACATGAGGTTCTCCAGGGATCTGATCATGAAGCACTGGAGCGAAAAAGAGGGCAGCCCTGAGGGCGAGGCTCCGAAGATCGTATTTTCAACCACCAATTATCACGTCTTCAGGAGCGGGCTTTATTCCAGAAGGATCAAATTCAAAACGATCGGTATCGGCGCGAAGACAAAATGGTACTTCTGGCCGAATGCGGCGGTCCGGGAATTCATAGGACTGCTTACGGGCCACAAACTGAAACAGGCGATCGTCCTGTTCGCACTGGTAGCAGTTTATGTGGCGCTGCCGCTGATCGTTTATCTGTAAATAATAAATTGAAAGAAGGAAAATAAATGGTCTGCAATACCATTTTGGACGCAATAGGAAACACGCCGATCATAAGGCTCAACCGCATGCCGGAGGAGGGCAGCGCGGAGATACTGGTAAAGGTGGAGGCCCTGAACGCGGGAGGCTCAATAAAGACAAGAACTGCATTTAACATGATCGAGCAGGCTGAGAAGGGCGGGCTGATAGGACCGGGCACCATAATCGTGGAGCCGACAAGCGGAAACCAGGGCATAGGCCTGGCGCTCGTAGGCGCTGTAAAGGGATACAGGACGATCATCATAATGCCGGACTCTGTCAGTGAGGAGCGCAGGAAGCTTGTAAGGCATTACGGGGCGGAAGTCCGCCTGATACATGACTCGGGCGACATAGGCGAATGCATAGAGGAATGCGTCCGGACTGCGTTAAAAATGAAGGAGAAATGCCCGAACATCTTTGTTCCGCAGCAGTTTGAAAACCCGAACAATACAATGGCGCACAAGAAGCACACAGCCCTTGAGATAATGGCCCAGGTGGCAGGACCGATCCACGGGTTCTGCAGTGGCATAGGGACCGGCGGAACTATCACAGGAATAGGAGAAGTCCTGAAGGCACAGTATCCGGACATAGAGATCTGGGCGGTGGAGCCTGAAAATGCCGCCATTCTTGCAGGGGGGACCATAGGAACCCACATGCAGATGGGCATAGGTGACGGCATCATACCTGAAATATTGAACAGGACCATCTATGACGACATATATGTTGTGACAGATGAGGAAGCGATAAGCACGGCAAAGCG
>JAZOAJ010000407.1:0-8356 GCA_045595385.1 Lachnospiraceae bacterium
CAACATGCTGGTCTGCGGAGGAGTGCTCCTCGCAGGAGCGGCAAAGGACATACCCGGCAAGCTCCTGGGATGTTTCTTCCCGGTATGCGCATTTGTCACCGCAGGATTTGAGCATGTGGTCGCGAACATGTACTACATTCCGGCCGGCCTCATGGCAATGGCGGATCCAAAGTATGTGGAAAAAGCAGGCGAGCTTTACGGCATAACTGCTGAACAGCTGAGCCGCCTGAACATCGGTTCCATGTTCGCGAATCTCGGGCCTGTGACACTTGGAAATATCGTCGGCGGAGGCATTTTCATGGGAGTGGCATATTACCTGATCCACATCCGCAAGAAAGCAGACTGAAGAAATACATAACGAAGGATTGATAAACTGCGTGGAATGCATCTCGCATTCTGCGCAGTTTCTTTGTATAATGAAATGCGTACGACTCCATGGGGGATAGATAAATGAAGACAACAGAAAAACTTGGCAGGCTCCGTGCCGAGATGAAAAAGAGGAACATTGATGCGTATGTGATACCGACAGATGATTTTCACGGTTCTGAATATGTCGGATCATACTTTAAGTGCCGTGAATACATTTCCGGTTTTACGGGATCGGCAGGCACACTGGTCGTGACTGCTGACAGCGCAGCGCTCTGGACTGACGGAAGATATTTCCTCCAGGCGGCCGATCAGCTTGCGGGAAGTACGATCGATCTCATGAAGATGGGAGAGAAAGACGTGCCTGAAATCCCTGAATACATAGCCGAAAGGCTGCCTAAAAAAGCAAAGGTCGGATTTGACGGAAGGACTGTCATGGAGGGCTTTGCCGAAAAGCTCATTAATGCCGCGGACGGAAAGAGCGTCAGGCTGTGCGGTGATGAGGACCTTGTGGGCCTCATATGGGAAGACCGTCCGGAACTCTCAAAAAAGCCTGTATGGGAAGTCCCTCTTGAAGTAAGCGGGAAGAGCCGCGCGGAAAAGCTTTCCATGGTGCGGGAAAAGATGAAAGAGTCAAAAGCTGACATGCTCGTAATATCAGCGCTCGAGGAGATAGCCTGGCTCCTTAACCTGAGGGGCGGAGACGTTCAGAGCACACCCGTCTTCTTAAGCTTCATGGTTGTGGAGGAAAATGAAGCAAGGCTTTTTGCGGCTAAAGAGATATTCTCCGCAAAGATACGAAAAGGGCTTGCAGATGACGGCATAAAGATCATGGCTTACACCGGAGTGGAAAGATACCTGAAGTCATCTTCCGAAGGAAAGACCATATGGGCTGACGGCGGCAGTGTTAACTGGCGCCTCATGAACTGCATGAAGAAGGCCGGCCGGGTGATAAAGAAAGCTGACCCGGTGAAACAGATGAAAGCGGTCAAGAATGATGCCGAAAGAGAAGGCATGATCGATGCCCATATTAAGGACGGAGTGGCAGTGACACGCTTTATGTACTGGCTGAAGAAAAATGTCGGCCGCATCAGGATGACAGAACTGAGCGCAGCTGAAAAACTCCATGAATTCAGGGCTGAGCAGGATGGGTTCCTGGAAGACAGCTTCACCACGATAATGGGCTACGGACCGCACGGCGCGATCGTCCATTACAGCGCCACAAAGGAGAGCGATGCGGAGATATATGCAAAAGGGCTTTTGCTGATCGACTCAGGCGGACATTATGTCAACGGAACTACTGATATCACGAGGACTGTTGTATGCGGAGAACTGACAGATGAGGAAAAAAGAGGGTTCACTCTGGTGCTCAAAGGCCATCTGAACCTTCAGAGCGCCGTCTTCAGATACGGATGCGGGGGAGAAGCTCTTGACATCCTTGCGCGTCAGCCGCTCTGGGATGAAAGAATGGACTACAACCATGGTACGGGACATGGAGTGGGATTTATCCTGTCAGTGCATGAGGGTCCCCAGAGGATCCACTGGAACGCCGCGCTGAACGGAAAGACTGCCATTGAAGACGGAATGATAATCTCCGATGAACCGGGTCTCTACATAGAAGGAAAGTTCGGGGTAAGGCATGAAAATCTGGTACTCTGCGAAACAGATGAGGAAAATGAATTTGGAAAGTTCATGCACTTTAAAGCACTGACCATGGTACCGATAGATAAGGCTGGAATTGACATGTCACTCATGAATAAGGCGGACATCGAAAGACTGAACGCATATCATAAGCAGGTATGGAAAGCCCTGTCACCTCATTTGGAGGGAGAAGAGAAGGAGTGGCTTAAGGAAGCAACTTCCCCGCTGAAAAAAAGATGAAAGCAGATATTTTATTTTTCGATCTTGACGGAACGCTGACAGAATCAAAGCCGGGCATAATGGGAGGCATCAGATATGCCGTGAACAGCCTTGGACTTGAGATGCCTCCTGATGAGATCCTCGACAATTTCATAGGGCCGTCTCTTCTGGATTCATTTGAGAAGTACATGGGGCTTACCGGAGAACTGGGGCAAAGAGCTCTTGAGGAATACCGTGTCTATTACGGACGCCAGGGGGAATTTGAAAACTCAGTCTATGACGGAGTTGAGCAGATGCTGGGCGTTCTTAAGAGCGCGGGTAAAAAACTTTATGTGGTCACGGCCAAGCCTGAGCCTGCGGCAAAAAGGATAATCGCCCACTTCGGACTGGAAAAGTACTTTGAGCAGGTCTTCGGAGCCAGCCTGGATGAGTCCAGAAACCATAAAAAGGCAGTCATAACATATGCCCTGGAAGAATGCGGGGCAGAGAACACAGAAGGGATCGTCATGATCGGAGACAGACATGACGATGTTAACGGAGCGATCTCTTCGGGCATCGGCATAGTCGGAGTGCTTTACGGATACGGGACTGAAGAAGAACTGACCGGGGCAGGATGCAGCCTTATGGCAAAAACTCCCGGAGAGGTGGCTGACATCATTCTTTCCCGGTGCGGATAAAGCATAAAAGCTATTGATTATCTGTGCTGAATTAGTTATGATATCTAGTACGCTTTTCTTAATTTACTTAGGAAAAAACAAGTATGATAAAGTCATCTGACACATTGTCACCAGGCGATTGGGGGGTTAATAGAAATGGGAGAGATAACAGCAAAGACACCTTGGAAAGATCATTTGGGGGATCTACCGTTTACACTTGATTATTTTGACGGGACCATGTACAGAGCCGTAAAGAGAATGGCTGAGCAATATCCCGAGTACATTGCTTTCGATTTTGAAGGGGCAACCACCACATACAGCAAGATGCTTGAAGGCATTGACCGCTGCGCGAAGGCATTCAGGATGATCGGCGTCTCAAAGGGCGACCATGTTACTGTAGCCCTACCTAACTGCCCGCAGGCAGTATATGTTTTCTATGCCCTGAACTGCATCGGAGCCATCGGAAACATGATCCATCCGCTCTCTGCAGAAAAGGAAATAGAGTTCTACATCAACTTTTCAGACAGCAGGACGGTAGTCACTCTTGACCAGTTTTATGGCAAGTTTGCGGCCATCCGCTCTGAGACAAAAGTAAACAACCTGATACTCGCAAGCGTAAAAGATGCTCTTAAGCAGCCTAAAAAGGTGGGTTACATGCTGACCATAGGGCGCAAAAACCCGAAGGTCCCCAAGGACGCTCCTGTACTCATGTGGCATGATTTCATTAACCTTGCAAAGCTTTGCAAATATGATCCTGAAGTCCCGATGGACCAGAACGAGACAGCTGTCATCCTGTATTCAGGAGGAACGACAGGAACCACAAAGGGCATCGAACTGACCAACAGGAACTTCAACGCTCTCGGCGGCCAGATCGTCGGCGTGAACCAGATGTTCAGGCCCGGAGACAAGATGCTTGCCGCAATGCCCATATTCCATGGATTCGGACTTGGTGTGTGCATCCATTCAATGCTCTGCAACGGCGGAAGGTGCATACTTGTACCGCAGTTCACGCCAAAGAAATATGCCGACCTCATGGTCAACAAGAAGTGCAACTTCGTGGCAGGCGTTCCCACTCTGTATGAGGCGCTCCTTCGTCTTGAGGGCATGGAGAAGGCAGACCTTTCCAATCTTAAGGGCGTATTCTCGGGCGGAGACTCACTCAGCATCGAGCTCAAAAAGAAACTGGACAAATTCCTCTATGAGCATAATGCCAAGATACAGGTACGTGAAGGATACGGCACAACTGAAACAGTTACTGCATGCTGCCTGACACCGCCTGCCATGAGCAAGGAAGGAAGCATAGGCGTTCCTTTCCCTGACACATATATCAAGATCGTTAAGCCCGGCACGGATGAGGAACTCCCTTACGGAGAAGAGGGCGAGATCCTTCTTGCCGGACCTACTGTCATGAAATGCTACATGAACAATCCTGAAGAGACAGCCGCCACACTCAGGACACATGCTGACGGACTCACATGGGTATACACCGGAGATCTGGGCATAATGGATGATGAGGGATTTGTATTCTTCAGGGGAAGAGCCAAGAGAATGATCGTAAGCTCGGGATATAACATTTACCCGGCACAGATGGAGAATATCCTCGATGCCAACAAGATGGTTTCCATGAGCTGTGTGATCGGTGTTCCTGACTCTTACAGAATGCAGAAAGTAAAGGCGTTCATAGTCCTCAAGCCCGGGTATGAACCCACAGAGGATACATGGCTCAAACTCATGGCATACTGCAAGAAGCACATAGCAAGATACGCAATGCCTTACAACATTGAGTTCAGGGAGGACCTTCCCAAGACTCTTGTCGGCAAGGTTGCATACAGGAAGCTTGAAGAGGAAGAGCTTGCCAAGATCGCCACAATGACCGAAGAAGAGAAGAGCCATCAGGACGCATCTGCCGAGAAAAAGGCTCTGATCGACGAGGCGGTCAAAGAGCTCGAGAGGGAAGAAGCAGAAGAAGCTGCAAAGAACGTCGAGTTCGATAAAAAATAACTGAGGTTGACAGATTGACTGAAACAGAGCTCAAAGCTCCATGGAAGGACCATCTGGGTGATCTTCCGTTCCATCTTGATTATTTTGACGGTTCAATGTATGAAGCCGTAAGGGAGATCGCGGATAAGTATCCCGACCTTCCGGCCTATGACTTCATGGGGAGCAAAACTACATACAGGAAGATGATGGCCTATATAAGACAGTGCGCAAGGTCATTCAAGGTAATGGGCATCAGAAAGGGCGACCGGATCACGATCGCCCTTCCAAACTGTCCGCAGGCCATTGCCGCGTTCTATGCGATAAACTGCATAGGGGCTGTCGCAAATGTGGTCCACCCGCTCTCCGCGGAAAAAGAACTGGAAAGATATGTTGAGATATCGCACAGCCGCATGGTTGTGACTTTAGACCAGTTTTATGAAAAATTCGCGGCATTCCGGGATGAAACAGACATAGAGGCGATCATCCTTACCAGCATAATCGATGAGCTTAATCCGGCCATGGCAGCGGGATACATGCTGACTGAAGGACGTAAGATACCAAGAGTCAGAAGAGACGCACCTGTCCTTTGGTGGAGAGAATTCTTAAGGCTCGGGAAAAGATGCAGATGGAACTGGGAAACACCGGGCGGAAATGATGACACCGCAGTTATCCTGTATTCAGGCGGAACGACCGGCACAACAAAAGGAGCCAAGCTCACAAACCTGAATTTCAATGCCCATGCTGCCCACATTGTCGGGGTTAATCAGATGTTCCGGCCGGGAGACAGAATGCTCGCGGCGTTGCCCATCTTTCACGGGTTCGGGCTTGGCGTATGCATACATTCGATGCTCGCTAACGGCGGATGCAGTGTACTGATGCCGAGGTTTACCGCTGAAAGCTATTCAAAGCTGATGGTAAAGAGCAAATGTAACTTCCTGGCAGGAGTTCCGACTCTGTTTGAAGCCATGACCAGGACAGATGTCCTAAAGAAAGCCAATCTTGGATTCCTTAAAGGTGCATTTTCAGGCGGGGATACACTGACCATCGAGCTCAAGAAGAAGATAGACCAGTTCCTTACAGAACATGGTTCACCGATAACCATCAGGGAAGGATACGGAGCAACAGAGACGGTTGCCGCCATCTGCCTGACTCCGCCCGACAAGCACAAAGTAGGCAGCATCGGGCTCCCGTTCCCTGACACATACATTAAGATCGTGGATCCGGATACCCTGGCAGAGATGCCTTACGGAGAGGTCGGAGAGATAGCTGTATGCGGGCCAACCGTAATGAAAGGCTATGTAAACAACAGGGAAGAGACCGAAAAAGTCCTGAGAAAACATGCCGACGGTCATATCTGGTGCCATACCGGAGACCTGGGCGTAATGGATAAAGAAGGCTTTGTTTTCTTTAAGGGACGCATCAAGCGGATGATCATCAGTTCCGGCTATAACATTTACCCGGCACAGATGGAAAATATCCTGAACGGCAGCAAATATATAAGCCAGAGCTGCGTTATAGGAGTACCGGATTCATACAGGATGCAGAAGATCAAGGCATTTGTTGTCCTTAACCCGGGATATGAACCCGGCGAGGAGACGTGGCTGCACATCATGGCATACTGCAAGAAACATGTTGCCAGATACATGATGCCGTATGATATTGAGTTCCGCGAGGAGCTTCCTCTTACAAAACTGGGGAAGATCGCTTACAGGGAGCTCGAGGAAGAGGAACTTGCAAAGATACAAGAGCAGAATAACAGGGGGTTGGATAAGTAATGGATAATCCGATGAAAAAGAAACTGCGTCATAAGCCGGGGGACAGATTTGACGGAGTGCAGATACGCGATCTGGATGCGATGCATATCATCACATCAATCCTGTATCCGAACAGATGTGACAATGAAGCTTACATTTCCGAAAGGATAGACATGGCGCCGATCCGCGCCTACTGTGAGAAGAAGAACAGTGAAGAGGGGGTGCTCTTCCCTTACACGCCGTTCCATATCATCACTACCGCGGTCATCAAGACACTGACCCTCCGTCCCAAGCTGAACCGGTTTATTGCGAACCAGCTCATGTACCAGCGCAGATGGATATCGGTTTCATTTGTCGTAAAAAAACTGTTCACTGATACAGCTGAAGAAGCGCTGGCGGTGATCTATCCGTCACAGGGAGATACGGTCAATGACATCCACAGGCATCTGTATGAGCAGATCAGTTCCGGCAAGAGTAACCATGTGGACGGATCCACAAACGCAATGAACATTGTCAGCAAACCTCCGGTACGGCTTGTCCGCGGGTTTGTAAATATCATCCGCTGGCTGGACCGCATAGGCAAATGCCCCCGCTGGATGATAGAGACCGACCCTTACTACACAACAGCTGTCCTTTCAAACGTCGGCTCCATAAAGCTCAAGAGCGGATACCACCATCTGACAAACTGGGGTACAACTTCGCTGTTCTGCCTGATCGGTGAGATCAAGAAGACCGCATGCCTGGACGAGAACAACCAGACTGTCGTCAAAGAAACTGTTGATCTGGGACTTACTGTAGATGAGCGTCTTGCTGACGGTTACTATTATTCAAAATCTGTCCATCTGCTTAAAGCCATTCTGGCAAATCCTGAAGTACTTGAACTTCCCATGGAGGAAGAGATAGAGTACTGATACAGCAAAGGAGAAGAATAAATGGCAAAAACACCATATTACATCACCACGGCCATTGCCTATACATCAGGCAAGCCGCACATCGGAAATACTTACGAGATAGTTCTCGCCGATGCCATCGCCAGGTTCAGAAGGCTGGAAGGATATGATGTCCGCTTCCAGACAGGAACCGATGAGCACGGCCAGAAGATAGAAGACAAGGCAAATGCAGCCGGCCTCACACCCAAGGAGTTCGTTGACCAGACTGCTGCTGAGGTAAAGCGCATCTGGGATCTGATGAACACTTCATATGACAGGTTCATCAGGACTACGGATCCCGACCACGAGGAGCGTGTCCAGAAGATCTTCAGGAAGCTCTATGAGAAGGGCGATATCTACAAGGGATATTATGAAGGCCTTTACTGCAAGGAATGTGAAGCGTTCTATACACCTTCCCAGGTGGAGGGCGGTAACGTATGCCCTGAATGCGGCATGGAAGTAAAGCCTGCCCGTGAGGAAGCTTACTTTTTCAAAATGAGCAAGTATGCCGACCGTCTGATCGAGCACATAGAGACCCACCCTGAGTTCATCCAGCCTGAATCACGCAAGAACGAGATGATGAACAACTTCCTTAAGCCCGGTCTTCAGGATCTGTGCGTTTCAAGGACTTCATTCAAGTGGGGCATCCCGGTTGACTTCGATCCCGCGCATGTCATCTATGTATGGATCGATGCTCTGTCAAATTATGCAACAGGGCTCGGACTTGATGTCTATGGTGATTCAGGGGAACTGTTTAAGAAGTATTGGCCTGCAGATCTTCACCTGATCGGAAAGGACATACTCAGATTCC
>JAZOAJ010000408.1:0-5664 GCA_045595385.1 Lachnospiraceae bacterium
GAAAAAGTCGAGAAGGCAGGACTTTATTATATAGGATGCGGAGTTTCCGGAGGAGAAGAGGGAGCACTTCATGGCCCCAGCCTAATGCCGGGGGGATCCAAAGAAGCATGGGAGCATGTCAAGCCCGTTTTCCGGGCCATATGCGCGAAGGCTGATGGTACCCCCTGCTGCAGCTGGATGGGAGAGCGCGGAGCAGGCCACTTCGTGAAAATGGTGCACAACGGCATCGAATACGGGGACATGCAGATCATCGCCGAAGGATATCAGGTGATGAGGGATGTCCTTCACATGAGCGCGTTTGAGATTGGAAAAGTATTTGAGAAATGGAATGAGACTGAACTGGACAGCTATCTGATAGAGATCACCGGAAAGGTGCTCCAGTACGCAGAAAGTGACGGAAGCGCGCTTGCAGATCACATACTGGATGCAGCAGGACAGAAAGGAACCGGAAAGTGGACCGGTATTGAGGCACTCAATTCAGGGATCCCGCTTTCACTGATAATCGAGGCAGTTCTTGCAAGATGTCTGTCAGCACAGAAGGAAGAGCGTGTAAAGGCAGCAGCCATTTACAGGAAGGATACGGATAACGATGTGCCTGACAGGGATGCGGTGATAGATGATCTGAGGCAGGCGATCTATGCTTCCAAGATCGTTTCATACGCACAGGGATTTGCCCTGCTCAAAGCCTCTGAGAAGGAGCAGAACTGGAAGCTGGACATGGGGAGCATAGCTGAGACCTGGAGAGGCGGCTGCCTAATCCGGTCTGTTTTCCTGGGTAAGATCAAGGAGGCGTTTGACGAAGATGCAGATCTGGCAAACCTTCTTGTATCACCCGTGTTTGTGCCGACAGTCAGCAGCCTGATCCCTGCATGGAGACGCACAGCAGCCCTTATAGTAACTCATGGCGTTTCGGCACCGTCACTGCTTTCGGCACTCAGTTACTTTGAGGGATATACATCGGAAAGAGGAAGCGCAAATCTGATCCAGGCACAGAGAGATTACTTCGGTGCCCATACATATGAGCGCACAGACAGGCCAAGAGGAGAATTTTTCCATACAGACTGGAGCGGAGAAGGATCTGTGGCTTCATCCACATATATCGTATAAGACCCAATGCAGAACTGCATTTACCGGATAATGGCTCAGCTTTTTTTCTGAAGCTGGGCTATTATTTTGCGGTTGTATTCCAGATGGTCTTTCATCGCGGAAAAAGCAGCATCGCCATCGTGCTTTTCAATGCTTTCCGTGATCAGGGTATGGGTTTCGATGGTCTCTTTAAGAAGGCTGTTCCTGCTCAATGTTGTCTGAAGGGGAATGCTCTGCGCATACACCTGCTTCAGTACATTTGAGGCAGCGATATTGTGCGATGCATTGGAGATGGCCAGATGGAAAGCGATGTCTTCATTAAAATGAGGCTCACCGGAAAATATCTTGTCTTCGGTCCTTGCGCAGCACTCCTTTATGGCAGCGATCTCCTCATCGGTAGCCCTTGCGGCAGCCAGCCTGGCCATTTCGGGTTCAAGAATGATCCTTAGTTCAAGAAGCTGACCGGCTATTTCAATGTCACTAAGGAGAAAGGTCAATCCCCATGGATCATCGACCAGGCCCGGTGTTTCCGAGACGAAAGTCCCGACTCCGCGTCTGATGTTCAGGACGTTGCGGCTGATAAGGACCTTCACTGCTTCACGGACAGTACTGCGGGCAACGTTCAGCTGATTTGAAAGCTCCAGCTCATTCGGGATACGGTCTCCGGGTTCATAAGGCGTATTCCTGATAAGCTCTATGATCAGGTCAGCAGCTTCCTGGGAACGCAGTTTCTTCTGTTCGGTGTTTTTCTCTATCGCAGTCAAATGGGTATCTCCTGTTCATACATATCAAAAGACAAACAATATTATATAGGCAGAAACGGTTATTGACAATCCGGAATCCCGCCTGCATAAATAAAAGGACCTGCTGAAAGAACTTCAGCAGGTCCTTGGTGTGAGTTGTCTTTGAACTACAGCATTCCGTGCAGTTTGAGGATCTGCACAAACATCTTGTCTCTCCAGAGAGAAATCTCCTCGGGAGTATTTCCCTGCTCTTTAGGACGCTTCGGAAGCCATTCATCGATCCCGTCAGCAACCTTCAGGTAATCAGGGTTTACAGGCCTGCCGTACTTGGCATCCATTTCCCTGAATCCGCCGTCTACACCGAGGCTCATGGTCAGGAGCTGGCCGGTTACAGCCATTCTCATGCCGGGACCGAACATGATGGCCTTATCCATGTCTTCAACTGTGCAGACACCTTCAACTACGCTTTCAACAGCCGCGCCGAGAGCTGCCCAGGACATGCGGTTAACGATGAAACCGGTGATCTCTTTCCTGCACAGCAGCGGAACTTTACCCATTGCAGTGTAGACTTCCTTGGCCTTTTCGATAGCTTCCGGTGAGCCTGTGGGTCCGCCGCAGATCTCGATCAGAGGAAGAAGATAAGAGGGGTTGTACGGATGACCGACTAAGATGTTCTCCGGGTAAAGAGCTCCCTCGCTCAGTGCGCTCGGGAAAAGAGCAGATGTGGAAGAGCAGATGACAACGTCCTTGCCTGCATTTTCCTGAATAATGCGGTAGGTCTCATGCTTGAGCTCGAGACGTTCGCTTACGCTCTCCTGTACAAAGTCAGCGCCTTTGACTGATTCAGCCATGTCGTAGCAGAATCTTACTTTTGCCATTTTTTCATCAACGCTCTCTTTGGTTGTGGCTCCTGCTTCGATGAGGATGCCGAATATCTTATCCAGCGTTTCACGAAGCGCCTTTTCCTTTGCTTCACCTCTTACAAAAAGAGTGACATTGAAATCAGAAAGAATGGCGTTGGATGCCAGGCCTGCTCCGATAATGCCGGTGCCGATAAACGTTATATTTTTGCTCATAGTGATCGCCTCCTGTTTTGTTTGATAAAACTGCTGCAAATTTTATGCCCGAAATAAAGCTTCACCGAAAATATTGCAAATAGTATATAACAAAATGTATACTGATATCAGCATAAACCATACATATGAAATAGGAGGAAAATGCGCATGTCAACTTATGAAAAAGTCAGTCTGAAAGGCGAATCAGATTATTCTTTATCGCTGTTTGTGTTTGAAAGTCCGAATGCAGTCGGCACGATCCAGATGGTTCACGGAATGGAAGAACATAAGGAAAGGTATGTACCTTTTGCTCAGTTTCTTTCAGACAACGGTTTTAACGTTGTCATTTCAGACCTGAGGGGACATGGCGAGGATGCGCCGCTTCTTTCGCACATTGCGGATAAAGGCGGTGAAGAGCTGCTCATAAAAGACCAGCAGCTCATAACAAAATACATAAAAGAACGCTTTAAGGGCCTGAAGGTCTATCTGTTCGGTCATTCCATGGGAACGATCATTTCCAGAGTCCTGCTCCAGACAGATTCCAGGGAATATGAAAAAGTTGCACTGAGCGGATATGTATGCCCGAACCCGGCAAGCCCGGTCGCTGTAGCCCTGGGCAATGTCGTCAGGGCGGTTAAGAAACCGAAGGGACATTCCGCAATGCTGACCAACCTTGCACTCGGACCGTATGTGAAAGCGGTAAAGGACAGCAAGACGCCATGCGACTGGCTTTCTTACAACGAAGAAAATGTAAAGAAATACATAGACGATCCCCTGTGCGGAGTTGAGTTCACTACAGGCAGCTACAGCGCACTGTTCCATCTGCTTAACAAGATGGGCAAGGCAGGCTGCTATGTAAATATCAATGCGGATCTGCCGTTCCTGCTCATAGGAGGAGTTGACGATCCATGCACAGGCGGTGAAAAAGGCAGGGCAGACAGCAAGGCGCTGCTGGAAAAAGCCGGATTTAATAATATTACCGTTATCACTTATCCTATGATGCGGCATGAGATCCTGAACGAAGACGAAAAGGAAAAAGTCTATCAGGACATACTGGATTTCTTCAAATGAAACATGCACAGAGCAGTACTTTTTGATCTCGACGGGACCATACTGGATACTATAGAAGACCTGAAAGACAGTCTTAACTTTGTAATGGAAAAATACGGATTCCCCCTGCATTCAACAGAGGAAGTTAAGCATTTTGTGGGAAACGGACTTCATAAACTTGTTGAGAGGGCTGTCCCCGGATGCACTCCGCCGGATATGATCGACGATATGTACGGTTGTCTCATGACCCATTATAAGGATAATTGCAGGATCAAGACAAAACCTTATACGGGCATACCGGAGCTGCTCCGGATCCTGAAGGAAAAAGGGATCAGAACAGCGGTCATATCCAATAAAGCAGATGCCGCAGTCAGAGACCTGGTAACAAATATGTTTGACGGCTGTTTTGATCAGGCATTAGGAGCATCTGAAGGAGTTAAACTGAAACCGGACAGGGAAATGATCGACATCGTGTTGGAGAAACTTTCGGTTAAAGCCGAAGATGCCATATATGTCGGGGATTCCGAAGTCGATATAGAAACTGCCAAAAACGCGCAGATGGACTGTATCAGCGTGACATGGGGATTCAGGAACCGCCGGGAACTGCTGGAAAGCGGAGCAAAGATGCTCGCAGATGACCCGGTTCAGATACTAAGATACATTTGAATATACATTAGCGTGGCAGGCACCCTTCGGGGTGCCTGCTTTTTATTCCATTTTATACATATGTAAGTCACAGTTGTTCTGCTATAAAGAAAATCGTTAAGCAGGAATCGCAAAGATGTGCTCCTTAAAAATAAATAAAATAAAATCAGGTGAAAATAAGCAGTTTCCAAGGAGGACTTAATTATGAAGATGGGCAGATTTGTAGTAGATGGACACATTCACTGCGGGAAGAAGGACGCAGCAAAAGAAGATTCTCCCATAGCCGGGATCCAGTCAGTTGTAGAGTCTGAAGACAATTCGGACATGGCTTTATTTGACATGGATGTATATGACATTGACATGGGCATCCTGCTCCCGAGCTTTACCGGAACGTCTAACGAACTGTACGCTGACATCTGCAGAAGACATCCTGACCGTTTCAGGACATGCGCGATAGATACGGAGACAAGACTTAAAGCAGTAAGAGGGGAAAAGGCATGGAATATTGACGATGCCCTTAAGGAGCTTGATGAATGCTTCTCGAAAGACCCTGAAAAGAAGATCTTCGTAGGTATCGGAGAATTCGCACCGGGCAGCATGGGAGTTATCCGCGAACGTCCCACACGCAAAGAGAGATTCATGGAGTGGATGAAGATCGCTGAGTTCTGCACACACTATGACATCCCTTGTTATTTCCACGAATACAGCAGCATAAATCTTGATGATCCGTTTACGATGATCACAAATGTATGCTCGGCAAATCCGATGTTCAAGGTCATCATTGCCCACGGGGGAGGATACAAGCCGTATGAGATCGAGAAGGCTGTAACTCTTGCAGGCCTTAACGAGCATGTATATCTTGAGACAGGTTACTGGAGAGCCGAATACTATGAATTTGCTCTTAAGGATTATCATGTCGGCGCAAGCAAGCTCATCTGGGGCGGCGGAGACACAGGAAGCCGTCTGTGGTATCCTCAGCGTCCCGACAGGGGAGCCGTGCTTGCTGAAGTCGACAGAATGTATAACAACCGTAATAACTGGATATGGAACGGACAGAGAGAAGTTGATTATCAGCCCGACTGGTA
>JAZOAJ010000409.1:0-3120 GCA_045595385.1 Lachnospiraceae bacterium
CCCGGACCGGTTACCATGCGGCGGGCCACTTCCTTCTGGATCATTATGGTAATGCTTTCTATGGGAAGCTCCATCTCCAGCAGCTTCATGATGATAGGAGTGGTTATATAATACGGGAGATTTGCAACGACTTTGATAGCCCTGCCCCCGTTTTCTTCGTCCACAAGTTTTTTCAGGTCAACTTTGAGAATATCGTCGTTGATCAGGATGAAATTATCGCAGTCTGCAAAGGAATCCTCCAGGATCGGTATGAGGACTTTGTCCACCTCAACCGCAATTACTTTGCCGGCACTGTCTACCAGATATCCGGTGAGCGCGCCCATCCCGGGTCCGATCTCAAGAACGCAGTCTTCGGATCCGATCCCCGCAGCTTCCACAATGGAACTCAGGACATTTTCATCGATCAGGAAATTCTGTCCGAATTTTTTCTGTACCGGAAAATGGTGAGCTTTGATCAAGTCTATACATTGCTTTGGCGTTAGCTGTTGTGACACGGATTATCTCCTCTTCTTCACGATGCATTATCTCTGCGGCTGCGCTGACTACATATTTCAGCATGGATGAATCGTTTCTATGTCCTCTGAACGGGACCGGCGCAAGGTACGGGCAGTCTGTCTCGAGGAGCATTCTCTCCAACGGCATGTACTCAACGATCTCCTTCAGCTTCCTTGCGTTCTTAAATGTGAGCACACCGCCTATCCCTATGTAGAATCCGAGATCCAGATATATCTTTGCCATTTCCTTTTCATAAGAAAAGCAATGGATCACTCCGCCTGCCTGCGCTGCTTTCTCAGACTTTATCATGTCAAGCGTGTCCCGGGCAGCATCACGGCTGTGTACGACTATCGGATATCCCTCCCGGCGCGCAAGGTTTATCTGTGCTGCGAACCATTCCTGCTGCAGCGGTTTGTCAGTATCCGGATAATGATAGTCCAGACCGATCTCGCCTACTGCCACTATCTTGTCCTGTTTCAGCATTTCAGAAACACGGGAAAAGTTATCATCATTCATCTCCGGAGCATCAGAAGGGTGAATACCCGCTGTGCCGTACAGGAAATCATATTTTTTAGTAAGCTCCAGTATTCTTGGCATGTCATCCGGGGCTGCCGAAGCATTTACTATGTAACCCACACCCTTTTCATGCATTCCGCGCAGGAGTTCATCCCTGTCTGCATCGAATGCCTCATCATCATAATGGGCGTGGGAGTCAAATATCAGGCCGTCGTACATATGATTTTCCTTTCATTACCGCTCATGGTGCGGATGCGTTGATTATATCATGCCGGCATGTTTGTTAAAACCCGCAGATAAAAAAACAAGGTATCCTGCGATACCTTGTTTTCGTGGGCACTAAGGGACTCGAACCCCTGACCCCATCCACGTCAAGGATGTGCGCTCCCAGCTGCGCTAAGTGCCCTTACTGGAGCATAGGGGATTCCCGCCGGCGGCTTAGCCGCCTTTCAGGCCGCGTCGGTGTCGAAGGTCCACTGGACCTTCTCCTTCCGGCACTGCCGTGCCTCCCTCCTTGTTCGAATCCCCTATGCGGAAATCCGAACCACTCCGGCTTTACTGGAGCATAGGGGATTCGAACCCCTGACCTTTTGAATGCCATTCAAACGCGCTCCCAGCTGCGCTAATGCCCCGAGGATACAGCAGGTCTGGTACCTGCTGCCGGTATTAAATTTAAGTGGGCACTAAGGGACTCGAACCCCTGACCCCATCCACGTCAAGGATGTGCGCTCCCAGCTGCGCTAAGTGCCCAAGGTGTGCGGATAGCCCGCACACGTTATTTTATTTCAATTCGTCAACTTTCTCAAGTACTTCTTTCAGATTGCGGCGCGCAAATAATATTTCTGTCTTTTCCACAACCTTATTTCCTGACGGATACAGTCCGAATTTGTCCAGATCTTCAATGTTTCTTGGCTCTGTACAGATCTGCTCAAATGTCTTTGCCGCAGTCTCAGGCATGAACGGAGCCAGCAGTGTTGTAAGGATAGCTATGGACTCTGTCAGGTTGTAGAGCACTTCCTTAAGGCGGTCTGCCTTTTCAGGATCCTTAGCGAGTACCCATGGCTCAGTCTCATCAATGTACTTGTTGCATCTCTTGTAGCCATTGAAGATCTCGGTAAGAGAGTCTGCGACTCTGAGCGCTTTCATCTTCCCGATAACAGTGTCCTTTACGGCACATACTACAGACTTGAGGTCGGCGTCAACATCCTCTGTAACTCCGGTACTCTCAACAACACCGCCGAAATACTTGTTCGTCATCGAAATGGTCCTGTTAACAAGATTTCCGAATGTGTTCGCGAGGTCTGAATTGCACCTTTCAACCATGAGCTCCCATGTGATAGTTCCGTCATTTTCAAAAGGCATCTCATGGAGCACGAAATAACGTACTGCGTCCACGCCGAACAGTGTTACCAGATCATCTGCATATATGACGTTGCCTTTTGACTTGCTCATCTTTCCTTCACCGAGAAGGAGCCATGGATGTCCGAATACCTGCTTAGGAAGAGGAATGTCCAGGGCCATGAGCATGATCGGCCAGTAAATGGTGTGGAATCTGAGTATGTCCTTTCCGATCAGGTGAAGATCTGCAGGCCAATATTTCTTAAACAGTTCTCCGGAATCACCATAGACATCAAGTCCGAGGCCTGTTGCGTAATTTGACAGAGCATCGATCCATACATAGATGACATGCGCGGGATCGAAGTCAACAGGGATGCCCCACTTGAATGAAGTCCTTGAAACGCACAGATCCTGAAGACCGGGCTTAAGGAAGTTGTTCATCATCTCGTTCTTGCGTGATTCAGGTTGGATGAACTCGGGGTGAGTCTCGATGTGCTCGATCAGTCGGTCAGCATACTTGCTCATCTTGAAAAAGTATGCTTCTTCGCGTGCAGGCTTTAATTCCATTCCACACTCAGGGCATACTGTTCCGCCTTCTACCTGTGAAGCAGTGTAGAAAGCTTCGCACTCCTTGCAGTAAAGGCCTTCATAATATCTCTTGTAGATATCGCGCTTCTCATAGAGCTTCCTGAAGATCTTCTGGACACGCTCCTCGTGGTCGGGATCCGTAGTCCTGATGAACCTGTCATATGAAGTGTTCATCAGATCCCA
>JAZOAJ010000410.1:0-7618 GCA_045595385.1 Lachnospiraceae bacterium
CATTTGGCTCATCCGGATCAGGTGCGGACCACCACCATTTACTCATGATGATGCCTGAAGACACGCTTTTAAGAAATCCTTTCTTCACGAAAGGCTGAAGAAGCGGCGGAAGGAGCATGGATCTGCCTGATCCGGCACTGATCTGGAAGAACACCTTTGCCCCGCTGTCATGGATATCCTGAACAACCGGCCTTACCTTATCAAATACTTCCGGATGTTTATATACCCATTTCTTTCCGATTATGCTTATGAGAGGGATCAGTCCGGGGATGAACAGGCCGATGTTATTATCCTTTCGGTCGGCATAGAAATCCCTGATATTCTTTACATAACCGGTCTTGGCCTCCCATTGGATCATGTTCGTTCCTTCCATGGGGAGCATGACGATACGGTTCTTGATCTCAACATTCCCGATCTTCCAGGGAGTGAATAAAGGTTCATACTTTTTATTCATGGCACTACCTCCTCATGAATAACTACAAGACTGATCATTTTTATATTATCACAATCCTTGACTTTTTGACATTATGGCAGATAATATTTGCTTTATGGGTTTTATTTTCGCGATAATAACTTCATTATTCTTTACAGCATATGTCGTTCCCAAGAAACTATCGGCTCAGACTCCGCTAAGATACAGCGTATTTCAAGGGATCGGCTTTTTTGCTGCATCCGCGATCGCATATGTCATAAGCAGATTTTCCGGTCCTGTTGTTGACAGGATAAACAGTCCCGTCCTTCTGCTGTCTTGTCTTGCAGGTGTCATATGGTACACCGGCTCTGTTTTCTTACTTATTGCAATTGATAAGATGGGGCTTTCAAGATCCAACCAGTGGAAAAACCTGCAGGGTCCTTTCGGAGCTCTGTTCAACATGATATTCCTGGCCGAATACCTTAATACCAATGTGTTTTTCATTTTCCTTGCAAGCGCACTGATACTTATCTCTGCTGTCTTTTTCAATGTTAAGACTGCCGGTGAAGATCTGAAAGCCAACAGGTCAGGCATCATATTCGGGCTGCTTGCGGCTGTTTTATTCGGATTCAATTCCATGCTGCAAAAGTATGTATCATCAAAGGGGTTCATGTATTCACAACTGTTCTGCATGTCTCTTTTTGTGATGATATCCTCTTTTGTTTTTGCCCTGATCAGGGAGCATGATCTGATGTATGTCAAAAATATCCATAAGAAAGAAAATCTGCCTGGACTGTCAGCAGGCATTATATACTTTTTTGCCGCATTCTTTTCAACACATGCTTACAGTCTCATACCGGGCTCAGTGGCATTTACCATAATCCAGCTGAATGCAGTCTGGACTGTGCTGATAGGTGTGTTGGTCTTTAAAGAGATAGACCTGAAAAAGAACCGGCTCAGGATACTGGCCGGTATCATATGCGCCATAGCCGGTGTCATCGTACTTCTCTTTGCATAAAAAAAGCCCGCGGATCTTTCAACCTGCGGGCTTTTATTACGCCATGCGACTGTTGCTAAGCTCATCCTTCGCTTACGCTCGGATTCGCTAAGCAACGCTGCATAGCCTGCTCACTAAATTCGCACTGCGGCTGCGCCTTGTGCTCATTAAGTGATCAGGCCATCTGCTTGGCAACTTCTTCTGCAAAGTTCTCCTGTCTCTTTTCGATTCCCTCGCCAACTTCGAAACGGACAAATTTCTTAAGAGTAAGATCGCCGTTTACAGTCTTGAGATACTGAGCAACTGACTGCTTGCCGTCTTCAGCTTTTACATAAACCTGATCAAGAAGGCAGATATCTTTGAGCTGCTTTGAAACTCGTCCTTCAACAAGTCCGTTGAAGATCTTGTCTGCTGCGATAGTAAGCTTGTCAGCCATTGCAAGACCTGCAACAGTTGTCTTAGCCTCAGCTGAAAGGAAGTTAAACAGATAGTTGAGGTTGTGCTTCTGCTCCTCATAAGCTGCTGCATCTGCTTCTGACCAGAGGCCGTCTTCTGTAGCCTTTGCAAGAAGCTTTGTAAGGATAGGCTTCGGAAGTGACTCCGGTGTGTTGAGAGCGCTGTCAACAGTGATCTCTCTCAGCTTAGCTACTTCCTCATCAGACATGTCACTTCTGCCGATATACTGGGGATTCATTGCTGCAACCTGCATTGCGATGTTCTTAAGGGCATCCTCAGCTCCGTCAACTGCGTTAGCCTCGGCAATGACACCGATCCTGCCGCCGCCATGGATGTAAGGAACAACGATACCGTCTGAAACGATCTTAACAAATCTTCTGATCGTGATCTTCTCTCCGATAGTAGCGATAAGGGCAACGAGTGCCTCGCGTACTGTCTTTGAAGGATCTGCAAGCCACTTGTCCTCCATCAGGCCTTCAACATCAGCTGCCTCGGTAACAAATACCTGCTCGACAACCTGTGAAACGAAATCCTGGAATTTCTCGTTCTTTGCAACGAAGTCAGTTTCTGAGTTGACTTCGACCATAACTGCTGTATTGTCTCTGACGACAACCTTTACGATTCCTTCAGCGGCGATCCTGTTGGCTTTCTTTACTGCTGTTGCCTCACCCTTTTTCCTGAGTTCTTCAACTGCTGCATCGATATCGCCGTCATTGTCAACAAGTGCATTCTTGCATGCTAAAACACCTGCACCGGTAAGCTCTCTGAGCTGCTTAACGAGTGCTGCTGTAACCTGTGCCATAGTATTCTCCTCCTATTACTCTTCTGTAGCTTCTTCAGCCTGAACTGCCTCTTCAGCTTCTGCAGCTTCAGCAGGCTCTTCTGTATCATATGCCTCGCCCTGGTTTGCCTCGATGACAGCATCAGCCATCTTAGCAACGATAAGCTTGACGGCACGGATAGCGTCGTCATTTCCGGGGATGACATAATCAAGTTCATCGGGATCGCAGTTTGTATCGCAGATACCGATAAGAGGGATATTCAGCTTGTGAGCTTCAGATACGCAGATCCTTTCCTTCTTGGGGTCTACAATGAAGATAGCATCAGGGAGTTTCTTCATATCCTTGATTCCGCCAAGGTTCTTCTCAAGCTTCTCCCACTCTTTCTTGAGTGCGATGACTTCCTTCTTGGGCAGTACATCAAATGTTCCGTCTTCAGACATTCTCTCGATGTCTTTAAGTCTTCTGATACGGCTCTGAATAGTCTTGAAGTTTGTCATCATGCCGCCGAGCCATCTCTCGTTGACATAGAACATGCCGCAGCGCTCTGCCTCTGTCTTGATGGCATCCTGAGCCTGCTTCTTTGTTCCGACGAAAAGAATTGTTCCACCCTGGGAAGCGATCTGTGCGACTGCGTCAAACGCGTCATCGATAAGTCCGACTGTCTTCTGAAGATCGATGATGTAGATACCGTTTCTCTCGGTATAGATGTATGGAGCCATTTTGGGGTTCCAACGTCTGGTCTGGTGTCCGAAATGAACACCTGCTTCAAGCAACTGCTTCATAGAAATTACGCTCATTTAATTTTCCTCCTGTGGTTTTTCTCTTCCGCATATCTTTTTCTTTCAGGGACCCCCGAGCAACTGGGCACCACCCTGAAAAATGGATACACGTGTTTTATAGCGCAACGGTTATTATATGAAACCTTTGTCTACTTTTCAAGTGGTTTTTCGCTTATTTTGGCTAATTCACCACTAATTTTTGCGAGTCTTGCGCTCATCTGGGCAAGTTCGTCATTTGTTATCTCAACTTCCCTCTCCTGAACAGGTTTTTCTTCAACTGTTTCAGGCACTTCCGGAGCCGGCTTCGGTACCATTATCGGATGGTTCTTCCTGTAGTCATTGATGCACAGAAAGACAAACAGCAGTATCGATAAGAAACTGATGAGTATCGCGACATTAAGTCCCGGAGAGTGATACCTGAACTCAACGGTATGGGGACCCGGTTCAAGGCGCAGTGCTATAAACGCATTCTTAAAAGAAACTGTATTTACCTCTGCTCCGTCAACGTATGCCCGCCATCCCGCGCTGTAAGGGATTGAAGTTATAAGTACCTCATGAGCTCCTGCATTGACTGTTCCGCGTACATATGTATCATCCAGGACCTCCACATCATAGAGTTCCTTTCCCATGACCTGCATGACCTTGTCCAGCTTATCATAATCCATGACTGCGGGATAAACGCTGATATTGGTCACATCACTGTCATTGCTCTTAACAGAAACAATATCCCCCTGTTGAACATCTCCGATGTCAACGAGCTGCTTGTTCTCTATGCTGGAATATGTATTCTCAGATACTATGGCGCCGTCCCTTTCTATTGTAACGTCAGCGCTCTTAAGCTTGGAATCGATGTAAATGAACCCTCTTCCGGTCTTTTCTGCTGTGAATACTGCAGTCTCTCCGGCTGCAGAAGACTGGACCTTAAACAGGTCCTTTACGTCTGTGGCTTCCCGGGCTATTTCATTCTGGATCCCGAATGGTGTCTCACCGGCTGAGAAGTAAACATCCAGGAACAGGGAATCCGCCATGTATCCGAGGGACAGTGAGTACTTGTTCTCATACAGATAGTACCCGTCCTGTTCGTCAATGAGCGTCTTAAGAGGGTCATCCAGTTCTGTGGATGAAAGCTCATACTTTACTCCCAGCATGGCGGCTGCAAGAGGTGTATGACCGTAATATGAGAAAGAGTTTGTCGAACCCTGCATTCCCATTTTCTCATAGAAATCCGAGATCCCTTTTAGTGTGGTGGATGAAAACTCGGACGCGGAGCGGTAATTCAGCCATGCGCCGTCATTCTTTGTCCTTCTAACGACCTTCTCCACTCTGTAAAATCCGTCATCATCTATGCGTGAGAGCATTGCGCTGTAAGCAGCATTGTCCTGCATGTAGACAGTCCTGTTAGTGGTCGTGTAACCCGTCATGTTCGTATTGATCATGGCCTCAGCGAGCGCAACAACAATAAGAGCGATCGATAGGGTAACAGACCCGAGCTTTCCGCTCTTCTTCAGCATCATCCATATGTAATAAAGCGTAAGGAACAGAGCGCTGACTGATGACATGGCAAGCGTATAATCCTCTGATCCGAACAGCACCTGGAGTCCATAGATCGCAATAAATCCGGCGATATAACATCCGGTGATCTCAACATAATGCATAGTCCTGACCCTGGCCATCACCTCATAGCCCATGGCCAGTACCAGGAAAATGTATATGAATGACTGCCTGCTCGACAGACTGTTAGGATAATGCAGGCCATGCCAGATATATGTCGGTATGTTCATTGAGAAACTGAACAGGAAGATTAGCAGGAGCACAGCCTTTCCTATCTTGACCTTAGGACTTACTTTCCTCAGGAACATGAACAGCGGGATAAGCATGAACAGGCCTATGGTGCAGTAAATGTTAGGGATATAACCGCTGAGGACTGTTGCCTCGACGTTCATTGTGGCATGAGCGATCTGCTCGAGGAAGTTATAGTAAAACCTTAATGTAGTCGGAAAACTGAAATGCCCGGATGCAGTCGAAGACAGAGTGATGAGAGCAGGCATCACGGTTATCGACGCCATGAGCGCTGCCAGCACCGAATAAAGTGCAAATCTCCAAAGAACGCTCAGAAAGTCCTTAAATCTCCTGAAGTTCGCTTCGCAGATGACAAGATAAATGAAATACAGGATCAGATATATGCATATCATGATCGCGATGTAGTAATTTGAAAGAATGGCTACAGACAGGGAGATCGTATACAGGATCACCCTCTTCTTTTTCACAAGGCGCTCTATGCCGAGTGTGATCAGCGGCAGGAGAAGCAGGCAGTCAAGCCACATGAGGTTCCAGCTGTATGCCGCCATGTAAGAAGAGAAAGCGTAGAAGATGCCGAATGCAGCCGCGATCAGGCTCCTTCTGCCGGTATGTGCCTGGACATACCAGGTAAATGTTGCGGACATGAGTCCTGCCTTCAGTATGATAATGCAGGCCATGATCTCCGGTATGATCGTTGACGGAAGAAGGCCGACGAGCCAATAGACCGGTGTTGCCAGATAATATGCATATGTTCCGGGCAGGTCAGATCCGAGTCCGATGTTCCATGTATAAAGAAGGCTGTCGCCGTTCTTCAGTATGCTCTGGAATTCTTTGAGCATTGTCGCATACTGATGATACATGTCGCTGCGCAGATACATCTCTTCGCCAAAGGGATATATCTCTCTTGCCGCGAACATGATCACAAGGGCAATGACAGGAATTACAAAGGCGATGATCACCGCCAGATTCCGTGTCAGAACATTCTTCTTTTTTGTGTAGACTTTTTCCATCTGAGATCCTTACAGCTCCGGCACGCTAATCTCTTCCCAGGCACTGTCGTTGAACCTGAGCAGCACGCCTTCGGCGAATTTGCTGTAGTGTTCATCGAACAGAGCCTTTCTGGCTGCCGACATTACCTGGTTATTATTTGCGACTGATTCGCTTATCATGTAATCCTCAATGCACTGGATGACATAAAGGCATTCAGTAGTTTCAACTATCTCGCTGAGTTCACCGTCAGTAAGCGCGTATGCGATATACTCAAAAGACTCCGGCATCATGCCCTTCATGAGCACTCTGTTCATGACCGGCTCCCAGCCGTATCTTTCACATGCCGTCTGGAAACTGGTCCCGTTTTTGACTTCTTTTCTGAAATCCTCAGCTTCATTTACGGATACGCTGACCGGTATCTCGACATAATTAACTTCGATGACCTTAGTGTCGGCCTCGCTTATCTCAAGATTGATATTCTCAGAGAGTTTATTGAACACCTTGTTGTAATATGCCTGTTTTGTGTACAGATCTATCGCGGTATCCAGAGTGATGCCGTATTTAGCCAGATCATAGTGGTCAGATAGACCGGTATAAGCTTCGGTTGCATCCGATATTATCTGGTTCTGCTCTTCTTCGGTAATATAAAGAGCCATCTCGTCTGACATTAGGACGCTGGCAGTTATCTTGAGCATCTCGTCCTTGACGCTGTCTTTGATGTATTCGTCAAATGTAATGTCGCCGATAGCTCTGTACCAGAACATGTCATCCTCATCAGCCTTATAGTAATCCCTGACCTCCATAAGCCTGAATATCGCTTCCGCGACTGAACAGGATTCATCATTGATAGTCAGCAGCGTTTTTGAGGACATAGGGCCTGCAAGCCTGATCTCCGTACATGCGGACAGCATCAATACAGCTGTCAGGACAGCTAATATCATTGCCGGTATCCTTTTAAACTTTATCATGGACATTTTTAATTTAATCGTTGCTTTTATCTGATAATTGTGATATTTTGTTTATTGCCTTGTGAAACGGCAAATGCTTATGTAGCTCAGTAGGTAGAGCGCGTCATTGGTAATGACGAGGTCACCGGTTCGACTCCGGTCATAAGCTCTTTTTTTTGCCCTTCCATACCTTTCGGGTTTCAGTTCACGATTCTTGATTATACTATCAACTGAACAAACTTTCAAGATTGCTGTCATTCGACAGACTTCAGCGATTCAGCCATGTTGATCTTTTCAAGTTTTGCCGTCATGAAAAGATTGACCAGGAAAGTAAATGAAAATGTCAGTATGATCGACAGGATGAAGCTCAGCAATGTGATGTTCTTTTTGAAATACACCAGGTCCACAACTATCTGATCTATGACAAAGCTGTGCAGGAACACCCCGAGCACCAG
>JAZOAJ010000411.1:0-5679 GCA_045595385.1 Lachnospiraceae bacterium
CCAGCCTTAACCTGGTCGTAAACATTTCCGGAATAAGGGCAGCCCGGTACATGCTGGATGAATTCAATATCCCTTACATAGCCGGAGCTCCTTACGGAGAAGAACAGCTGAACGAGCTGTTGACCATGATGAAGGAAGCGCTGGCAGATCCGTACTTTGTAGCAGGGTCAGTCAGCCTGAATAAAGAAAAGGCAGAAGAGCCTTATGACGCCATAGTTATGGGCGAACAGTTCATGGCAAATGCCATCAGGAGGGAACTCCTGAAGAAAGGCTTCAAGTGCGTCCGCGTGTTCAGTTTCTTTGAAATGGAAAAGAAATACATGGAGCCGGGCGACAAGAAGATCACGAGCGAGGACGAACTCGAGCAGCTGACAAATGCAGACGGTCTCAGGCTCATCGCAGCCAACCCCGATTACCGCGGTGCAGTGAAAAAAGAAGTATCATGGATAGATCTGCCAAACAGCGGGATGGCCATCATGACCAAGATCAACCCTGTGAACATGACAGGTGAAAAACTTGGTGAATGGCTTGACAGAAACCTTTGACAGAAGGAGAAGCAGATGAGGCAGATAGCAATATACGGAAAAGGCGGGATCGGAAAATCGACCACCACGCAGAACATCTGCGCAGCCCTTTCTGAAATGGGAAACAAGATAATGATAGTCGGATGCGACCCTAAGGCCGATTCGACCAGACTCATACTTGGCGGTCTGACACAGAAGACTGTGCTGGATACGATGAGGGACAAGGATGAGGAAGACATAATCCTCGATGATTTCATGTATACGGGATTCAACGGCATAAAAGCAGTTGAATCCGGCGGTCCCGAACCCGGCGTTGGATGTGCCGGCAGAGGCATAGTGACAGCCATCAATCTGCTGGAAGAGCTCGGCGCATACGAAGAAGATCTTGATTATGTCCTCTATGACGTCCTGGGCGACGTAGTATGCGGCGGATTCGCGATGCCGATCAGGGAAGGGAAAGCAAAAGAGATCTATATTGTATGCTCGGGAGAGATGATGAGCCTTTATGCAGCCAACAACATCTGCAAGGGCATAACACGTTACGCAGCCCAGGGCAAGACCAAACTTGGCGGACTCATCTGCAATTCACGCCTTGTTGACAATGAAAGAGAACTTGTATCAGAATTTGCCTCCAGACTGGGTACGAGGATGATATATTTTGTTCCCAGAAATAATATAGTACAGCACGCAGAGCTAAACAGAAAGACAGTTATTGAACAGGCACCGGAAAATGAGCAGGCACAGGAATACAGAAATCTCGCAAAAGAGATAGCAGAAAATGAGACATTTTGTGTGCCGACTCCGATCAGCAACGATGAGCTTGAGCAGCTCCTAATGAAGTACAACCCGATCGGAAGCGTGTAAAGCGGAGGTAATATCCCAATGGACAAAAAGGAGCTTTTAACAGAGATCTGCGAAATGGATAAGAAAATGACCGCGCTGGCCGGAAAGAGAAACAACTATTTCTTCGGATATGACATAAACAGTGTCGGCAGAATGCTCGATATCCTCAGCAATATCAAAGAGGAAGCATATCCCACTGATCTGTGTCACATGATGGGAGTATCTACCCCCAGGATAACTATCATTCTTAATACGATGGAAAAAGAAGGTCTTATCGAGAGGACCACATCCACCAAAGACAGACGAAGGATAATAGTAAGCCTGACCGAAAAAGGCAGGGAAAGAGTCCGGGAAAGAGATAAGAAAACTTATTATTATTTTGAGAAGATTTATGAAAAACTCGGTCCGGAAGATGCGGAGGCTTTGCTGAGGAGCCTCAAGGTAATGGAAGAAGTATATGAAAAAGCCTTCGCCGAGATAAGAGGCGACCGCAAAAAAGACTGCAAAAAATTGACAAAAGACAAATAATGGTTTATAAATATTTATAGTCTTCGAGCTGATCTGCCTAAGACCACAGGTTATGGCATTTCAGCCGTGCCCCCTCGCAGGGGTTAAGGGTTCTGCCGGAAACGGCATTGCCTTCCTTATTGAAAAGGAGACGGTTGAAGAATGGTTATATCCGGAGTGATGGCCGGTAATTCAGATATCCGTTTTCCTTTTCAGGAAGACGGATATTTTATTTATTGGAGGAAAAACCATGAAGAAGATCATCGCACTATTTTTAACACTTGCAATGGTAGGCGCACTGGCTGCCTGCGGCAGCCAAACCCCTGCAACTACTGCGGCCCCTGCTGAAACTACTGCTGCACCGGCAGAGACCACAGCAGCACCTGACGCAGCAGACAAGCTTGCAGCTACAGAGCTTGTTCTCGACCTCGCGGCTTCTCTTCAGCCTGTATTTGATGAAGTCATCATACCCGCTTATAACGAGCTTCAGCCGGATGTTACTCTGACACCTAACTATGCGGGATCCGGAAAGCTTCTTACCGGTATCGAGGAAGCAAACGGCATCGGACATGACATTTTCTTCTCGGCAGGAAAAGCTCAGGTCAAAACACTGACGGAAGAAGATAATCTTGTAGTTGACGGTTCAACAGTAGAGCTTCTTTCAAACCAGCTCTGCCTTGTAAAAGGTAATTCAACCGAGACAGCCGTAACAGGATGGGACAACATCGGCGATGCAAAGACAATGGCTCTCTGCCCCGGCAGCGTTCCGGTCGGAAAGTACTCCCGTATCGCGTTTGTAGCGCTCGGAATTCTTCCTGAAGCAGAAAAGCCGGCTGATTATACTGCAGAAGAGATATCTGCAGCATTTGGCGGGATCGAGATCGATGAAGCTGATGACGTAGAGGTTGCAGCTGCAAAGGCAGTTGAGGGATCTGTTGAGATAGCGACCATCTATTATTCAGATTACTATGCTCATCAGGAAGACCTGACCATAATCGCGCAGGATGACGGGACCCTTACAGGTAAGATCATCTATCCCGTATGCCGGGTTGCCAATCCCGAAGCAGATGAGGCAAGGATCGCCGCAGCTGAAGATTTCCTTGCATTCCTTCAGTCAGATACCTGCAAGAACGCTTTCAAGGAGTACTGCTTCATAGTCAACTGATGACTGAAACCGGAAATAATAATTACTAAATTAAGGCTGCGCCTGCTGCCAAAAGGCGGCAGGCGCCGTCTGACCAGATCAGGAATATGGATGAAATAATCAGGATTATCTCAAAATTTGACTGGAGCCCTTTCTGGATCTCTCTGAAGACCGGAATAGTTGCTACAGTCATATGCTTTTTTCTGGGGATACTTGTCGCAAGGCAGGTCATAAAGCTTCCCCTGAAAGTAAAATCAGTGGTGGACAGCATACTTATCCTCCCCATGATACTGGCGCCGACGGTGTCAGGTTTTTTCCTGCTCCTTCTTTTTTCATTAAGGCGTCCTTTGGGGGCATGGATGTACGCGTCCCTGAACATTAAAGTCGTACAGACCTGGCTGGGCTGTATAATCGCAGCCTCGGTCATATCTTTCCCGCTCATGTACCGCAACGCAAGGGCTGCGTTTGAACAGGTGGATGTGGAACTGATCCATGCGGCAAGAACACTCGGCATGAGCGAGACAAAGATCTTTTGGAAAGTAGTGATGCCGGTCGCTAAGCCCGGCATCTTAAGCGGAACTGTTCTTACATTCGCAAGGGCGCTCGGTGAATACGGAGCTACCAGCATGCTGGCAGGAAACATTGCGGGTAAGACAGGAACCATTTCCCAGAGGATAGCAAACGTTATAAAAGATGGAGATTACCTGACGGCAGGCATCTGGTGCATCATCATGATGATCATAGCGGTGATCATAATAACTCTGACTAACGTGATCACCGGTAAAAGTGAAAAAGCAAAGAGCAGATGGTAAAGCAGGAGTAAAGATTTGTCGATCAGCGTAGATATAAAAAAACAATATGGAAATTTCAGCCTGGACGTCAGCTTTGAGATGGGCAACGAAGTGCTTGCCCTTTTTGGCGAGTCCGGATGCGGAAAGAGCACGATACTCAAATGCATAGCCGGGATCGTAAAGCCCGACGCAGGAAAGATAGTGCTTGGAGATAAGGTCCTGTTTGATCAGGAAAAGAAGATCAACCTCATTCCCCAGAAGAGAAATCTGGGATATCTTTCACAGAATTATGCCCTATTTCCGAACATGACGGTTGCCCAGAACATATCCTGCGGCATCCATGGACGTAAAGATGTTGAAAAGATAGACTCCATGATCCGGGCCATGCATCTTGAGGGCATGGAGAAAAAATACCCGTCACAGCTATCGGGCGGGCAGCAGCAAAGGACAGCGCTGGCAAGGATACTCATAGGAGAGCCGGACATACTGATGCTGGATGAGCCGTTTTCAGCGCTCGATACACATCTTAGGTATCAGATGGAGCATGAGGTGCGGGCCGTGATCAGGAGATTTGGGAAACCGGTCCTTCTTGTATCGCATGACAGCGCCGAAGTATACCGCCTCTCTGACAGGATAGCGGTGATAAAGGATGGCCATATCGAAAAGCTCTCAGACAAGAGGGATGTATATCTCGACCCTTCTACCATCAACGGCGCACGCCTTACAGGATACAGGAATATTTCCATGATAAGGCATATGGAGGATGGAAGCATATTCGCGCAGGACTGGGGGATGAAGCTGAATGTCACTGATGAAAAAGGCGGATCTGTGCATGCTGCATTCCGTACAGACAGCGCAAGGATCGGTCCGGGGGAAAATACAATGGAATGCATAGTGGAGGCAGTTATCCCGAATGCTTTTGCCAAAGCCTACAGGATGGTCCCCAAAAACGGGACTCCGGGTGCGGGCTTTGTCATGGACATAAAAGAGGCGCATGAAGAGCTTCAAAAGGGGAGCGTAGTCTGTGTGTCGATCCCCTCTTCAGAAATAGTTTTGCTAAGAGACTGATATTACATTATAATTTACAGAACAAGGCGCACTGCGCCGGAAATTGATCATTGAGAGGAAGACAAAATGAAAGACGGAAAAGGAAAAGGTCTTTCACATGTTGAAGCGGTAGAGATACTTACTGCCGCCGTTAACGCAGTTGAAACAGAAAAAACCGGATTATCACAGTGCACGGGAAGGATACTGGCGCAGGAAATAAGGGCTGTGGAAGACGTGCCTTCATTTGACAGATCGCCGCTTGACGGATATGCATTCCGTTCTGAAGATGTAAAGGAAGCATCTGCAGATAACCCGGTCACGCTGAAAGTGCTCGAGGAGATCGCAGCTGGAGATGTTGCACATTTTGAGATCACAGAAGGAACTGCATCAAGGATCATGACAGGCGCGCCTATCCCTGAAGGCGCGGACGCAGTGACCATGTATGAGGTCACGGAATTTACAGATACACAGGTAAAGATCTTCAGGCCTGCGAAACCCGGCGAGAACATCGTCCGTACCGGAGAGGATGTAAAGAAAGGAACCCTTCTGGCTAAAGCCGGAATGAAGATAGACGCGGGGCTTGCAGGCACGATCGCTTTCCAGAATATAGAGTTTCCGGCAGTTTACAGGAAATTAAAAGTCGGCGTCATATCAACCGGAAGCGAGCTGCAGAATGTCGGGACCACACTTGCCCCGGGTAAGATATATGACTCCAACAGCCATACCTTTGTCGCGGCATGCCAAAGCAAAGGCTTTGAAGCAATAAACTACGGCATAGTGAAGGATACTGCGGAAGAGATAAGTGCCATACTTGAAAAAGCCC